>NZ_RAWL01000125.1:0-20662 GCF_003668885.1 Corallococcus sp. AB049A
CCTCCGCGTCATGAGTGCCTTCTCGATGGTCCTGCGCATGATGCGCATGCTGCCGCCCGCCATGGCCGTGGCCACCCCGGGCGTGGGCCCGTGGCTCGCCCGCCGCCGCTGGCCGCGCGAGGAGGGCACGCTCACCCTGCCCGGCGTGCACGGCAAGGTGGAGGTGGTGCGCGACACGTGGGGCGTGCCGCACATCTTCGCCAACGACGAGCACGACCTCTTCTTCGCCCAGGGCTACGTGCACGGGCAGGACCGGCTGTGGCAGCTGGAGATGGGCCGCCGGCTGGTGGACGGCCGGCTCGCGAGCCTGCTGGGCGCCATGGGCCTGGGCGCGGACCGGTTCCTGCGCACCATGGGCCTGCGCCACATGGCGGAGAAGTCCTGGGAGCAGGTGGACCCGGAGGCGCGCGCCATCGTGGAGGCGTACAGCGCGGGCATCAACGCGCGCATCGCCGCGGAGCCGCTGTCGTACGAGTTCACCGTGATGGGCACGGAGCCCACGCCCTGGACGCCCGTGGACACGCTCGCGCGCGGCAACCTGCTGGCGATGATGCTGGGCGGCAACCACCGCCTGGAGCTCTTCCGCGCGCGGCTCGTCGCCGCGGTGGGTGAGGAGGTGGCGAATGCCCTCCTGCCGCAGAACGCGCCGGAGACGCCGCTCATCGTCCCCAAGGAGGCGCGCCTGCCGGGCCTCAAGGACGTGAAGGCCATGTCCGGCCTGGACAGCGTGGACGCGGTGATGGGCGACCCCAACATCGTCTCCGGCAGCAACAACTGGGTGGTGCACGGGCAGCGCACGAAGAGCGGCCAGCCGCTGCTCGCCAACGACGTGCACATCCCGCTGGGAATGCCGTCCACCTGGTACGAGAACGGCCTGCACGGCGGCCGCTTCCAGCACGTGGGCTTCTCCCTGCCCGGCGTGCCCATGCTGATTGTCGGCCACAACGGGAAGGTGGCCTGGGGCATGTCCAACCTGGGGCCGGACACCCAGGACTTCTACATCGAGAAGCTGGACGACCCGAAGGCGCCCAGGAAGTACCTGTACCAGGACGTCTGGCACGACCTGGAGGTGCGCCGCGAGGAGATCCCGGTGAAGGGCGGCGCGCCCGTGGTGCTGGAGGTGAAGAGCACCCGCCACGGCCCGCTGATGAACGCGGTGATGGCGGAGGAGCTGAAGGACAGCGAGCCCCTGTCCCTCAAGTGGGCGCACCGTGAATGCCAGCCGCTCATCAACTCCGTGCTCCAGCTCAACCTGGCCACGGACTGGACGTCCTTCCGCGCCGCCATGAAGCGCTGGGAGGGGCCGGGCCAGAACTTCGTGTACGCGGACACGGCCGGCAACGTGGGCTTCCAGTCCACGGGCAAGATTCCCATCCGTCAGGGCCACCAGGGCCTGCTGCCCATGCCGGGCTGGACGGGCGACAACGAGTGGACGGGCTTCATCCCCTTCGAGGAGCTGCCCGCGTCCCTCAACCCGCCCGCGGGCTACGCGGCCACGGCGAACAACAAGATCACGTCCGACGACTACCCGCACCTCATCGCGCACAACTGGTTCCCGGGCTACCGCGCGAAACGCATCACTGACTTGCTGGAGGCCGGCACGCAGCACACCGTGGACTCCATGCGGGACATCCAGGCGCAGACGTACTCGCTGCCCGCGGAGGCGCTGCGCCCCTACTTCCTGGCGGCGGCCCTTCCGGCGGACGACATGCAGCGCCAGGCGGTGGAGGCGCTGAAGGCGTGGGACCTGCGCTTCGAGCCGGAGGCCGTGGGAGCCACGGTGTTCCAGGCCTGGTACATCGAGGTGCTGCGCAAGCTGCTCCAGCACAAGCTGGAGCCGTCGCTGGTGAAGGAATACCTGATGGGCCAGTACGAACGGCATGGCAGCCTGCACATGCCCTTCGTCATCGGCCTGATGTCCCAGCCGGACAGCGCCTGGTGGGACGACCCGAAGACGCCGGAGAAGGAGACGCGCGACGACATCCTCCGCGCGGCGCTGGGCGTGGCCACCGCGTGGCTGGTGAAGACGTACGGCCCGAAGCCGGAGGCCTGGGCCTGGGGCCAGGTGCACCAGCTGACGTACGCGCACCAGACGCTGGGCGGGCCCGCCATCCCCGGCCCCATCCGCCGCGTCTTCAACAGCGCGCCGGTGCCGGCCCGGGGTGACAACTACTCCGTGGACGGCGCGTCGTTCCTCTGGAGCCACCCCTTCAAGGTGGTCCACGGCACCGCGCTGCGGATGATCGTGGACCTGGCGGACCTGTCCCGCTCCGTGTCCATCCACGCGCCGGGGCAGTCGGAGCACCTGTTCCACAAGCACCGCGACGACCTGATGGAGCTCAACCGCAAGGTGGAGTTCCACCCCATGCTCCACACGCGCGAGGCGGTGGAGAAGCACCGCGAGTCCACGCTGACGCTCGCGCCCGCGGTGGCCCTGGCCAAATAAAACAACCCGGACTTGAAGGCCGTCACTCCCCCCGGAGCGACGGGCCTCCAGGCCCGGGTTCAGTTGCTTCTCAGGCTCCAGCGGGAGCCGGCACTCGTATTCGCGTCGAGTTCCCCCTCAGAAACTCGACGCTTCCCCCTTCTATGTGCCAGCCCCTGCGGTCCCCCCCATTTCCCGCGCACGCCGCGGTGGGCTAAGAAGTCCCCCGACTCCCTGACTCACCGTGTCGCTGCTGCGCGGGCCCCCCTGCTTCCCGTGCTGCGATGAAGGAACAGTACCGGGACCCCCTGTTTCGATCTGTGAAGCGGCCCACAGGCCCGGTGTGAAGACGTTCACACCCGCCGGACTTGTCCGCCCGACCTGGATGGGAGGCTTCCCTACCTGCATCCGGGGATTGCGGGCAGAATGGGGTTCCCCTCATGTCCTACGCGCAGCTGCTGGCCGAAATCCCCATGTTTGAAAGCCTCGGCCGGGAGGACCTGGAGAACATGTCGTCGCTCCTCCAGCCCCGGCGCTTCGCGCGGGGGGAGGTCATCTTCCATCGGGGGGACGTGGGCACCGCGCTGTTCATCATCCGGCGCGGCCAGGTGGCCATCCGGCTCTCCTCCAGCGAGGGGCGCGAAATCACCCTGGCGCTGTTGGACCGGGGAGACGCCTTCGGAGAGCTGTCGCTCCTGGACGGCGAGATGCGCTCCACGGACGCCATGGCGCGCGAGGAGGCGCACCTGCTCACGCTCCAGCGCGACGACTTCCGGCGCTACCTGGAGACGCGGCCGCAGGTGAGCCTGGCGCTGCTCGCGAACATGAGCCGGCTGGTGCGGCGCACGACGCAGCTCGTTTACGACTCGGCCTTCCTGGACGCGCGCAGCCGCCTGGTGCGGGTGCTGCTGGAGCTGGCGAAGACGCAGGGGAAGCAGGGCCCCGAGGGGCTGGTCATCACCCCGAAGCTCACGCAGTCGGAGCTGGCCAACCTGTGCGGCGTCACCCGCGAGAGCGTCAACAAGTGGCTGCGCTACTACGTGCGCGAGGGGATGCTCAGCTTCGAGGGCGGGCAGATCATCCTCCTCCAGCCGGAGCGGCTGGGGCAGGACGCGGAGTAGCCCTCAGCCGCGCACGCGGAAGAGGGACAGCGGCTCCTCACGGCCCTTCACCTTCACGGGCTCCAGCGGCTCCAGCACGAAGGCGTTCGGATCCAAGAGGGCGCGCGTGGCGTCCGTCATCAGCACCTCGCCCGGGCGCGCGACGCCGCACACGCGGGACGCGACGTTGGTGGCGTCTCCCACGGTGGCGTACTGGAGGTAGTGCTCCGAGCCGATGTTGCCCGCCGCCACCGGGCCGGAGTTGAGCCCGATGTGGACTTCAATCTCCGGCACGCCCTCCGCCCTCCAGCGGGCGTTGAGGTCCGCCAGGGCGCGCTGCATCTCCACGGCCGCGCGCACAGCCCGGTCCGCGTCGTCCGGCCGGGCGAAGGGGGCGCCCCACACGGCCATCAGCGCGTCGCCGATGTACTTCTCCAGCGTGCCCTCGTGGCGGAAGACGACGTCCGCCATCACGGGGAAGTACGCGTTGAGCATGTCCACCACCTGCCGGGGCTTGAGGCGCGAGGACAGGGCGGTGAAGCCGGTGATGTCGGAGAAGAGGATGGTGACGTTCGCCTCGCGCACCTCCAGCGGCACGCCCCTCAGCGCCTTCAGCTGGCGCACGACGTCCGGTGGGAAGAAGCGCTGGTAGGCATTGCGCAGCACCGCCTCCTCCTCCAGCCGCCGCGCCAGGTGCGCGTGGTCCAGGGCGATGGCGGCCTGGTTGGCGAAGGCGGTGAGGAACTCCAGGTCCTCGTCCGTGAAGAGGCCGCCCTGGGTGAGGCTGTCCAGGTACAGCACGCCCAGCACCGCGTCGCGCGTGCGCAGGGGCACGCACAGCGAGGCGCGGATGGCCTGCCGGAAGACGGAGTCCGCGCCCACGAGCCGCGAGTCGTCCTTCGCGTCGGTGAAGAGGGCCGCCACGCCGCGCGAGTGCACGTAGTCCACGATGTGCTGGCTGTAGAAGCGCTCCGGCAGCGCCCCGCCCCGCGCGCCCCGGGACACGCGCGGCACCAGCGTCCCCGTGTCCCGGTCCACCAGCAGCACCGCCGCCCGGTCCACCGCCCAGATTTGAAAGACGAGCTGGACGACGCGCTCCAGCAGCCCGTCCACCGGGCCCGGGGAGGAGAGAATCTGGCCCACCTTGAGGAGCACCTGGAGCTTGTCGCGGGTGCGGTCCGGCGAGCGCGTGTCGAGCAGCGCCTCCATGGGGCCCGCGGAGAAGCGCGTCTCCAAAGGCTGCGTGCGCAGCGGGCCCCAGCCGTCCGGCAGCGGCGTGTCCAGGGACACCAGCCGGAACCACACCTCGCCGCAGCGGAAGGACTGGCCGTGGCCCAGCTCCTGGCGCGACACGCGGTGCGGCCCCACGAAGCTGCCGTTCTTGCTGTCCAGGTCCACCAGCACCACGCGCCCGCCCGCGCGCTCCAGCCGCGCGTGGCGCCGGGACAGGCTGGGGTGTGGCACGCGGATGCCGTTCTCCTCCGTGCGGCCGATGGTGGTGGTGCCCTCCGGCAGCATCACCACCCGTTCATCCACCTGGCCTGGATTGAGGATGACGCGCATGCGTCAGGCGGGCCCCTTGGCGGTGAAGGCCCCGGGCCGGGGCGGAGCGGCGGGCGCTTCCAGGACGGCGGGGGCCACCTGTTCGGAGGTGCGGTCCGTGGAGGACTCGGACGGGCTGCCCATGCGGGCCACCACCTCGCGCACCGCGAGCGGCTGGCCTCCGGGTCCGGGCAGGTGGCGGTCTGCGGCGAGCCGGCACTCGAAGGTGCCCTGGAGCCGCGTGGCCAGGGCTTCACTCACCAGCACCTGGTCGCGCGCGGCCACGGTGGCCAGCCGGGCCGCGGTGTTCACCACGTCCCCCAGCACCGTGTGGTCCAGGCGCCCGCGCCCGGCCGCGCCCACGTTGCCGGAGACGACGGGCCCCGTGTCCACGCCCATGCAGACGCCGTGGGCGTACGGGGACGCGTCTCCGCCGCTCCACGCCAGGCCCTGCAGCCGCTGCTTCACCGCGAGGCAGGCGTCCAGCGCTCGGGACACGTGGCCCTCGCCCTGGAAGACGGCCATCACGGCGTCGCCCAGGAACTTGTCCACCACGCCGCCGCGCGACTCCAGCTCCGGGAGGATGACCTCGAAGTTGGCGTTGAGCCGGCGCAGCGCGGACTCGGGCGGATGTTCGCGGGTGACGGCGGTGAAGTCCGCGACGTCCAGGAAGGCCACCGTGGCGTCCAGCTGCTCGCCCGCGAGCCCGCCGGGGCCTCGCACCAGCGGCAGCACCCGGTCCACGATGCCGCCGTTGACGAACATGCGCAAAAGCGCGTTCTCCTCCGTGGAGCGCACCGCGCGTCGCAGCTCGGCGACATGCCGCACCGTCTTGGCCAGCGTGGACTCCAGGTCGTCCAGGTCCACCGGCTTCACGAGGAAGTCGAACGCGCCCCGGTTCATCGCCGTGCGCAGGTTGGGCATGTCTCCGTAGGCGGAGACGATGACGACCTTCACCAGCGGATCCACTTCCCCCACGCGCGACAGGAAGGTGAGCCCGTCCATGCGCGGCATGTTCAGGTCGCACAGGACGGCGTGCGTGTCCGGGTTCTGGCGCAGGGCCTCCAGCGCCTCTTCACCGTCGCGCGCGAAGACGAAGCGGTAGACGCCGTCGCGCACGTGCCGGCGGAAGCGCTGGCGCATGAGCAGCTCCACGTCCGGCTCGTCGTCCACCACCAGCACCGTGGCGGCCTGCGTGGCGCGGCCCGCGTCCACCAGCGCGACGAAGGCGGCGGCCTGCTCGCGCGCGGACGTGAAGCGCTGCTCCGGCTTCGGGTGCAGCGCGCGCTGGAAGAAGGCGTCCCCGGCCGCGCCCAGCTCCGGCACCAGCTGCGAGACGGGCACCGCGGGCGGATGGAAGGTGCCACGCAGGAGCGCGCCCACGGACTCGGGGCCGTAGGGGAACTGGCCGGTGAGGGCGCGGTAGAGCACCACCGCGAGGGACCAGAGGTCCGCCCTCGCGTCCAGGTCCGGATCCGCGCGCAGCTGCTCCGGGCTCATGTAGCGCAGCGTGCCGGCGAGCCCTTCGGCCTGGACGGGCGCGCGGGACGGGTCGAGCGAGCGCGCGAGCCCGAAGTCGAGCACCTTCACCACCTCTTCCCCGTCCACGTGGGCGAGGAAGAGGTTGGCGGGCTTCAGGTCCCGGTGGACGAGCCCCGCCGCGTGCGCCGCCGCCAGGGCCCGGGCCACCGGCGTGACGAGCGCGGCCACCCGGGCCGGGGACAGGCGCCCCTGCTGGGTGAGGCGCGTCTCCAGGTCCTCGCCCTCCAGCAGCTCCATGACGATGTACGGCACGCCGCCGTCCACGCCGGAGTCATGCACCTGCACCACGTGCGGGTGGCGCAGCCGGGCCACGGCCTGGGCTTCCTGTTCGAAGTGGCGGTGGGCCTCCGGCGTGCGCGCGACGACGTCGGAGGCGATGAGCTTGAGGGCCACGTGCCGCTGGAGCTGCAGGTCGACGGCCCGCCAGATGGCGCCCATGCCACCGCCGCCAATCCTGCGCTCCAGCGCGTACCTGCCGCCCAGGGGGCGTCCGGTGTCCATCGGCCCTGTGTCTCCGTCCCGGGCACGGCATGGCGCGCGTGCCTCGCGAAGCCGGGGATGATGGCACACCTGGCCCCTCCCCGGGCGTGCCCATTCGGTGCCGCGCGCGAAGCTCCGGCGCCCGGCTGCACGGCGGGTGTGGGAGGAGGAGCGTCAGGCGCGGGTCAGCGCCTGGGCGAGCCGGGGCAGGACGTCCCCTGCCCTCGCCTCCACGCGCACATCCGCGAGCCCGTCGCCCCGGCTCTCCCCGATGTTGAGGATGCCGATGGGAATGTGCCGCTCCGCGGCGCGGGTGACGAAGCGGTAGCCGGAGTAGACCGTCAGCGACGAGCCCACCACCAGCAGCGCGTCCCCCTCCTCCACGAGCGCGAACGCGTCCTGCACCAGCGGCGCCGCGACGTTGTCACCGAAGAACACCACGTCCGGCTTGAGCGTCCCGCCGCAGCGCGTGCACGCGGGGACGTGGAAGCCCTCCAGGGCCTCCTGGGACAGCTCCGCGTCGCCGTCCGGACGCAGCTCCACGACGGTGTGCGCGAAGTCCGGGTTGAGGCCCAGCATCCGCGCCTGGAGTGACGCGCGGGGCTCCTGGGCGCTACACGCAAGGCAGCGCACCCGGGACAGCGCGCCGTGCAGCTCCAGCACGCGCTCACTGCCGGCCGCGTGGTGCAGGCCGTCCACGTTCTGGGTGATGAGCCCCGGCACCACGCCCGCCTTCTCCAGCGTGGCCAGCGCGAAGTGCGCGTCGTTGGGCCGGGCGGAGGTGAAGCGCGGCCAGCCCAGCAGGCTTCGCGCCCAGTAGCGCTGGCGCACCTCCGGCTTGTGGAGGAACTCGCGGTGCTGGATGGGGTTGCGCACCTTGTGGCGCGTCTCCGGGCCGCGATAGTCGGGGATGCCGGACTCGGTGCTGATTCCGGCGCCGGTGAGCACCACGATGCGGCGTCCGCGCAGCAGCGAGGCCAGGGCGTCCACGCCCGCTTCGAGCGGGAGCGCGGCGACAGGGGAGTCCGTGGTGAGGAGCGTCATTCCACCCCCCGTATAACGCGGCCCGTGCGCGCCTGCCCCGTGGCCTTGGCTGGGGCGCCTATCGGACGAGCGCATCCCTCGCGGGGTCCGCGGGCTTGGGCGTGGCCATGGCGGCCTTGAGGTCCCTGCGCGCGCCGGGGGGCAGCCTGGCGATCCAGCGGTCCATCGCCTGGCGCAGCTCCGGCACGGAGGACTCCTCGTCCGGCAGCGCGGCGGCCTCCTGGCGGGCCTCGGCGACCAGCCGCACCGCTCGGGCCGGGTCCTGCTTCGCGTCCCACAGGGCACGGCCCAGCATGTAGCGCGCGGCGGGGCGCTCCGCTGGACGGGGCCGGGCGCGCTCCCACCCCGTGACGGCCTTCTCCAGCGGGACCAGCGCCTCGCGCGGACGGCCGAGCACCATGTAGGTGCGTCCCAGGTCCACCAGGGCTCCCGTCCAGCCGCCGTTCACGTCGTCGGGCAGGGACGTCTGGAGCGCGGCGGCGCGCTGGAAGTACGGCAGCGCCTGGTCCGGTTGGTTGCGGTAGCTGAGCGTCTGGCCCATGCCCCGCAGCACCAGCGCCAGCGTGGGGTGGTCCGGGCCCAGGCTCTTCTCCACCTGCGCCAGCGCCGTGGCGAAGCGCTGCGTGGCCTCTTCCAGACGGCCCATGTGCACCAGCAGCGTGCCGATGTTGTTGACGATGATGGCCACCGTGGAGCTGTCGCGCCCCTCCGTCGTCTCCGCGATGCGCAGCGCGCGCTCGTACAGGGGCAGCGCCTCTTCGCGCTTGCCCTGGTACTGCAGCGCCAGCGCCAGGCTGTTGAGCGCGTCCGCCACCTGCGGATGGTCCTGGCCCAGCGAGCGCTCCAACAGCGCCAGCGCGCCCCGGGCCAGCCGCTCCGACTGCACGAAGTCACCCTGCTGCCAGCGCACGCTGGCCTGCTCCAGCCGGATGCGCGCCACGTCCGGATGCTCGGGCCCCAGCGCTCCTCGCACGGTGCCCAGCGCGCGCTCATAGAGGCCCAGGGCCTCCTCCGCGCGCCCCTGGGAGCGGCGCACGGTGCCCAGCTCCACGCGCACGTCCGCGACCTCCAGGGCCTCCGGACCGAAGCGCTTCTCCAGGAAGGACAGCGCGCGGGTGAGCTGCTCGTGCGCCTCCGGGTAGCGGCCCTGACGCGACAACAGCCGGCCCAGGTTCATCGCGAGCGCCCCGGCCAGCTCCCTGCTGCCGCCCAGACGCTCCACCGCGGCGCTGGCTCGCTCCGCGGCCTGCTGCCCTTGCGCGTAGTGATCCAACCGTTCGCCCGTCACGCGCACCGCCAGCGTCCACGCGCGAGCGGCGGCGTCGTCGTTGCGGCCAGCCTCCGCGGTCCACGCGGCCTGGAGCACCGTGGCCTCCGCGCCCCGGTAGTCCCCTGCCCCGTCCTTCAGCTCCGCGAGCAGCAGCAGCGCATCCGCGGCGCCGGACCAGTCCCCCGCGGCGCGAGCGGCCTGGGCCACCGGCTCCACGCGCGCCACGCCCTGCGAATAGCGGCCGGCGGCGCGCAGCGCCCGCGCGTCCACCAGCGCCTGGAGCAGCGCGACCGTGCGGTCCCTGGCGGCGGGGTCGTCCGGCGCGGAGTGGCCTCGCGACGTCAGCGCCTCCACGTCCGAACAGCCCGCCAGCGTCGTCAGCCCCTCCACCGCGCGGGGCGCCCGCTCCACCAGGTCCGGATCCGCCTGCGTGAACAGCTGCGTGAGCGCGGCCACGTCCGCGAGCCGCGCGTCCAGACAGCGCATGCGCAGCGCCATCACCGCTTCGCTCTGCTCGTGGCGCACGCGGGTGGCCTCGCACGCCGCCGTGCGTGTCGTCACCCACGCGGCGGTGTACGCATCCAATCCCCGGCGCACGTGCCGGAAGGCGTCGTGCGCGAAGCGGCGCCCGGTGCCGACGAAGGCCGCCTCCACCGCCTGCTGCCGGGGCGCGTCCCACACGCCGTCCATGGCGCGCGCGGCGCCCTCGCAGCCCGTGACGTCGCGGCCGTGGAGCACGTGCGTGAGCCCCACCGCGGACAGGAGCAAGAGTGATGCGCCCGCGACGCGCAGCCGCCGGGTCCGGCGCGCCGCCGGGTCCGACTCCAGCGCGGCGATGAGCGCCTCCATGGAGGCGTGGCGGTCCTCGGGCTTCACCGACAGGCCCTTCACCACCACCTTGCGCAGCCACTGCGGCACGCCCGAGTGCCGGGGCACGCTCTTCACGCGCCCCGCGTGCACCGCCTGGGACAGCTCCTCCACCGTGCTGCCCGCGAAGGGGCGCTCGCCGTAGAGGCCTTCGTAGAGCGCGACGCAGAAGCCGAACTGGTCGCTTCGTGCGTCGGTGCGCTCCTCGGGCGGAAACTGCTCCGGGGCCATGTACGCGGGCGTGCCGCCCTCCATGGCGCGCGGATGGTCGGGGCCTCCGGGGGTGAGGGCCGGGACCACGGCGCCGAACATGATGCGCGACAGGCCGAAGTCGGTGACGCGCACGCGGCCGTCCTGCCCGACGAGGATGTTCTCCGGCTTCACGTCGCCGTGCACCACGCCCACCGCGTGCGCCGCGGCGAGCCCCCGGGCCACGGCGAGGAACACCTCCACCACCTGGCGCCACGGGTGCGGACCGTCGTGCTCCCACTTGCGCAGCGTGTGCGCGTCCACCAGCTCCATGGCCAGGAAGACCTGCCGGCCGAAGGTGCCCACGTCGAAGACGGAGACGACGTGCGGATGGGAGACGCGGGCCATGGCCTTCGCCTCGCGCAGCACCTGCGTGCGGCCCGCCTCCGCGCCCAGCCCCAGCGCCTCCACCTGGAGGAGCTTGAGCGCGACGCGGCGGTCCAGCTCCGGGTCATAGGCGGCGTACACGACGCTCATCCCGCCCACGCCCAGCATCTCCAGGATGAGGTAGCGCCCCACCGCCGTGCCGCGCGCCAGGGGCGGCGTGGGCAGGCGCAGGCGCGGCTTCTTCCCGCGCCACGGGTCCACGGCCAGCGTCGCCAGCTGGCTGTCGAGGACCTCCTCCTCCGGAACGGGCCCCTCCTCCACGGGCGGCTGCACCTTCAGCGCCTCGGACACCATGCGCCGGCAGGAGGGACACGTGTCCAGGTGCTCGTCGACGAGCGCGGCCCTGTCGGGAGGCAGCGTCCCGAGCAGGAGGTCCATGAACGTGGTTTCGTCCAGGCAGGCGAGGGGCATGGGAGGCACGAGGAGGCCAGCAGCACAGCAGGTGTCACGGCGGGCGTCGAGTCACCCGGGGGACGTTTCAACCGTTGAAGGGTCGCCTGCTCGCCGGGTGGGACGTCGGTTCACGAACGCAGGGAGTGCATTGTGTTGAGGCAGGGGCCCCTTTCTGCTCAGTGTCCGAGCATGCGGCGGTTGCGACGTCTCGGATGGGCCCTGATATCGCTGGCGCTGCACGCCCTCCTCTTCGGGCTGTTGTGGGCGCTGGACCCTCATCCGTCATCCAACGGACGCACGGCGCAGGTGCGCGCGAAGGCGGTCGAGGTGGAGATCATCACCTCCCCTTCCGTCACTCCGGTCCAGGAGCCCGCCACGCCACCGTCCGGCATCGCGACGCGTGAGCCGCCACCCCCTTCGAAACCACGCGCACCGGTGAAGGCCGCGCAGCCGGAGGCACCGCCGGCGACCGCGAACCGCGAACCGCCGGAGCCGCCTCCGCCTCCCGTCGCGACGCGCGAGCCCGCTCCCGCCGAAGACGCTCCGCGCGCACCGGCGGAGGACGTTCCGCGCCTGGACATCGCGACCCGGGCGCCCACCGCGGACGCCCCCCGTGCGCAGCCTCCGGGCACGCTGTCTCCGAACCTGCTCCCCTCCCCCGGCTCGAACCCGGGCGGGGTCATCATCACGACGCCGGAGAACTCCCGGGGCGGAGGCCGCACGCTGCGCCCTGGCGACCCCAGCCTGTCCGCCGAGTCCCGCGCCGCCGAGGAGCGCGCGCTCGTGTCGGAGCGCGTGCAGGGCATCATCGACGAACGCCGCGCGAGGGACCGCGTGGAGACCGGCCGCGTGCACCCCTACTTCGGGCAGCTGCGCGCGCAGCTGGAGAAGCAGATGGAAGCCCCGCCCCTCTTCGACATGCCCAGCTTCCCCAAGCAGCTCCTGTACTCGTACGCGGAGAAGGCCCGGCAGTTCGGCGCCAGCGGCAGCCCCGGGAGCATGCCCGGACTTCGCAGCGCCCCCAAGCCGGGCGAGCTCGTCGCGAAGCGCGCCCGCGACGAGCCCGGCTACAACCGCCTGCGCGCCCAGTCCCAGGCGGGCGAGGAGCTCCAGGACTTCGCCCACGGCGTCAGCACGATGAAGCTCACCGTCACGCTGGAGCTGAACCAGGGCCCGGACGGCCTGCTGCGCGAGGTGAAGCTCATCAGCCGCAGCGGCAACCGCGCCTACGACGACTACGTGCTCCAGTCCGTCCCGCCCGCGCTGGGCAAGTCCGCCGCGCCGCCCCCGGACGCCATGGGCGTGCACACCGACGGCATCCGCAGCGTGTGGGCCGTGGAGGGCCGCGTCGTCTACACGCGAAAGGCCAGCGACATGAAGAAGGCCACGGACAACGTCTACCTCGCCGCGCTCGCCGCCGCGGGGCTCCTCGCCGGCAACTTCGATGAGACCACCGGCGAGGTCTACGTCATCGACGTGCGCAACCCGCACTTCGAATGCCGCTCGCGCCTGCTGCGCGTCTACTGACTCACGGCGTGAACGCCGAAGGCCACCGCACACCGCCGCCCAGCGGCAAGAGCGCTTCCGCCACGTCGAGCAGCGCCCCATCCATCCAACGCCGCCCCACCAGCTGGGCCCCCACCGGCAGGCCCGACGCCGTGCGCCCGATGGGGAGCACCACCACGGGGCTCCCCGTCGCGTTGAACAGACAGGTGAACCCACCAAGCGCCTCCAGGTAGTCGCGAGGCACGCCGTCCACGTCCACGGGAGCCCCGAACTTCGTGTGCACCGGCGCGGCCGTCATCGCCACCGGCACGAGCCACGCGTCCCAGCCGGACAGGAAGTCCTCCAGCTGGCCGATGTGCCCATCCCGCCGGCTGAGCGCCGTGCCGTAGCCCGTCATGTCCACGCGCGAGCCCTGCAGGATGGCCTTCGCCAGCAGGTCGCGCTCGAAGGGAAGGAACTGCTGCTGGTAGCCCTCGCGCAATGGCGGCGGCAGGGGCGCGCCCACCTCGCCTCCATTCAGCAGCCCCCACACCTCCACCAGGTCCGCGAAGTCCTGCCCCGAGGGCACCGCCTGCTCCACCACGGCGCCCTGCTCGCGCGCGGCGGCGGCGAAGCGCTGGAACACCTCGCGCGTCTCGCGGTCGGCCTGGAAGGGGCCCAGCGTGTCCGCCCACGCCAGCCGCAGGCCCTTGAGCGCCCGGGGCTTCGCGGGCCCCACCGGCGCGACGGGCGGCACCTCCGGAGCGCGCGGATCCGCGCCCTCGATGAGGGACAGGAGGAGCCGCAGGTCCGCCACCGACCGCGCCAGGGGCCCCGCGCACGCCATGTGGCGCACGTGGCGCGGCCCGCCCGGCATATCCGGGATGTGGCCGAAGGTGGAGACGCGGTGCTCCGTGGGCTTGATGCCCACGATGCCGCAGTAGTGCGCCGGCTGCCGGATGGAGCCACCAATGTCGCTGCCCATTTCGAACGGGGTGAGCCCCGCCGCCACCGCCGCCGCCGCGCCCCCGCTGGAGCCGCCCGGCGTGCGCCCCAGGTCGTGCGGGTTGTTCGTCCGGCCCCAGAGCGGCCCGTCCGTCTGCAGGTCCCCCGACAACGGCGGCAGGTTCGTCTTGCCGAAGAGGATGGCCCCCGCCGCCTTGAGCCGGGCCACCACGGTCGCGTCCTCCGCGGGCACATACTCCGCGAAGGCCGGATGGGCGGACGTCGTGCGCAGGCCCCCGGTGCTGAACGCGTCCTTCACCGTGAAGGGCACGCCGTGCAGCGGGCCCCACAGCTCTCCCCGGGCCAGCGCCGCGTCCGCCGCTTCCGCCCGCTTCCGGGCCTGGGCCTCGTCCCACGTCACCACGACATTGAGCGCGGGGTTGTGCTCGCGGGCACGGGTGAGGAAGGCGTCCAGCGCCTCCACCGCGCTGACGCGACGCTCCCGAAGGGCCGCGGCCAGCTCCGTCGTCGTGAGGGACACGAGCGCTCGCGCGCCCCCGGTGACTTCAGGCTCCTGATGCGGGATCGATGAACTCATGCGCGCGGCTTCCCCCGGACGGCGGCGCCGGAGACACGGGCCTGGCCGTCCCCCGCGTTCTACCAGCTCCTCAGCGCGCCCTGGCCTGGGGCGCGGGCGTCACCACGTAGGCGGACCGGGCGGCGTCCACCTTCACCCGGGGTGGACGCCGGGACTCCTCGAAAAAGCGGTATCCCGGCTCCAGGCCGCGCCAGAAGGCCTTCCGGGCCTCCGGGACGCCGGACAGGGCCTCCAGCGCCGCGAGCCCGGCCGCGTCCAGCCGCCTGGGGAAGAGGTGCACCGGCACGTCACGGCCCATGCGGGCGCGGGCCTCGGACACCATCACGTACAGCTCCTCGATGGGGCCGTCCTCGATGGCCAGGCAGCCGATGCTCACGCAGTCGCCGTGGATGTAGATGTCGCCCCCGGGCTGCGCGGCGCCCTGCTTCCGGTCGAGCGCGTTCGGGTAGCTCACCCGCATGGACAGGTGGTACGCGCTCTTCGGGTTGAAGAGGTCCACCGTGTAGAAGCCCTCCGGGACCTGCAGGTCGCCCTGGGCCCGCTTGGGGCCCACCTCGCCGGAGGCGGCGCAGACGGGGAAGGTCCGCACCTTCACCAGCGGCTGGCCCGGCCGGCCCGCCCAGACCTCCAGCTCCCGCTCCACCTTGAAGGCCCGGAGGTAGAGCTCCTCCGGGGGCCAGGCCAGCCCCGCCTTCTGGAAGGTCTGGACCAGGGCCTGGGTCTGGCGCTCGCGGGCCGCCGCGACCCGGTCCTCGGCGTGCGCCCCCAGCGAGGCCAGCAGGACACCCCACACGAGAAAGACCTTCATGGGCGGAATGCTCCTTGGGTGAAAACCGGTTGGACGCCTGCCGACGTCAATCCGGTCCCCGGGCAGGGGTGGCCGGCGAACAGGATACCGGCCCGGGGGCACCCCTGGCCCCCTGCTTCCCAAGCTGCTAGCAAGCGGTCTGTGGGCCTTCTGGATGACGTTCAGCGTAACGGCGATGGAAACCAGGGGCTGCCCGGTGTTCTCATCTCCAACGTGCACGATGGCGAGCAGGGGCCGCCGGTGCGCGCAGCGACTGAAGCTCCCCGCCCCGTGCCGTTCCGGCCTTTTGCCTAAGAATGAATGACTCCCTCGAGACCCTCCTCGCCGACGGCATCATCGACGCCGTCATCGGCCAGCTGAAGACGGGGAAGGAGGCGGAGGTGTGGCTGGTCCAGCACGCCGGCCAGGTCGTCGCAGCGAAGCTGTACAAGGAGCGCCACGAGCGCAACTTCCGCAACAACGCCGGCTACAAGGAAGGCCGTGAGGTGCGCAACTCGCGCACGCGGCGCGCCATGGAGAAGGGCAGCCGCTTCGGGCAGGCCGCCGCGGAAGAGGCGTGGAAGAGCGCCGAGGCGGACTCGCTGTACAAGCTGCACGCGCAAGGCGTACGCGTGCCCACGCCGGTGATGTTCTACGAGGGCATCCTCCTGATGGAGCTGGTGCTGGACGCGGAAGGCCAGCCCGCGCCCCGGCTCGTGGAGGCCCCGCCCCAGACGCCCGAGGAGGCCGAGGCCCTCTACCTGGACCTGCGGGGACAGGTGATTCGGACCCTGTGCGCGGACCTCATCCACGGGGACCTGTCGCCCTACAACATCCTGATGAGCGGCAACGGGCCGACCATCATCGACTTTCCGCAGACGGTGGCGGCGGCGCGCAACAGCCAGGCGGAGTTCTACTTCCGCCGCGACCTGGACAACGTGCGCGAGTTCCTGACGGGTATTTCGACCCGGCTGGCGGGCCGCGCGGGTGACACGGGCGAAATCTGGAACGCGTACGTGCGGCGTGAGCTGACGCCGGAGTACGTGCCGTCGGGCGCGTTCCGCGAGGCGCCGAGGGGTCAGCGGGGCGCGGGCCGGCAGGCCTTCCGGCAGGAGCGGTTCCTCCAGCAGGAGGAGGCCCGGCTCACCGAGGCCCGTCCGGCTCCGGCGCCCGTGGCGGCGGTGGAGGAGGAAGGCATCAGCGCGGAGGAGGCGGAGCTGCGCGCGCTGGAGGCGCTGGTGCTGCGCCAGGGTGGCGGCGAGCGCGGGCGGCCCATCGTCACGCAGAGCTCGAGGGACGGGCGCCGGCGCGGTGGGTTCGGTGGCAAGCCGCCGCCGCGCACCGGCAACGCGCCCCGGCCCGGGAACGGTGCTCCGCAGCAGAACGCGGGAGCGCGTCCGGCCCAGGGCGGTGGCAACAACCGGCCCAACGGCAACAACGGGCGGCCGCAGCAGAACGGCCCGCGCACCGGCGCTCCGGCGCAGGGCGCGAGTGCCCCGGCGGCCCAGGGCGATGCGCGCATGAACGGCCGGCCGCAGCAGAACGGGCCGCGCAACGGCACCCCGCGCAACGAGCCGCGCCGCGATGGACGTCCGCCGCGCCAGCCCAACGGTGAGGCGCGCATGAACGGCCAGCCGCACGGCGACGCCCCGCAGCAGCAGAACGGGGCGCAGCGCATGAATGGCCAGCCGCACGGCGACGCCCCGCAGCGGCTCAACGGCCAGTCCCACGGCGACAATGGCCAGCCCCCTCGGCAGAACGGGGCGCAGCGGTTCAACGGACAGCCCCACGGCGACAGTGGCGAGGCCTCGCAGCGGCAGAACAGGCCGCCGCGCATGAACGGCCAGGCCCAGGGTGAGAACGGCCAGCGTCCGCAGCGGCAGCCGCGCATGAACGGCCAGGCCCAGGGTGAGAACGGCCAGCGCCCACAGCGGCAGCCGCGCATGGACGGCCAGTCGCAAGGCGAGAACACCCAGCGCCCACAGCGGCAGCCACGCATGGACGGCCAGTCGCAAGGCGAGAACGGCCAGCGTCCGCAGCGGCAGAACGGGCCACGCATGAACGGCCAGTCCCGAGGCGGCGAGCCGGCCATGAACGGGCAGCCGCGCATGAACGGCCAGCCCCGTGGCGGCGACCCGGCCATGAACGGCCAGCCCCGTGGCGGCGACGCGGACGTGAGCGGCCAGGCGCCGCAGCAGAACAGCCGCATCCCGCGCAACGAGTGGCGCGCGAACGGCCGTCCGCAGCAGAACGGCGGCCCCCGCCAGGACGGACCGGGAGCCCCGGCGCGCATGAACGGCCGGCCTCCGCGCAACATCCAGGATGACGCTCCCCAGCAGAACGGAGAGCCGCGCCAGAATGGCCGGGGGCCGGGTCCTCGCGAGGCGCGTGGCAACCTGCCCAACAACGGTCCCCGGATGCCCCGTCAGGGCCCGGAGCGCGGCGCGGGACGTTCGTCCCGGGGTTCCGCGCCCCAGGTGAGCTACGTGGCCCGTCCGCCCCCGGCCTCGTCCTCGAATCCCGAGACGGGCTCCTCCTAGCCTTCAGTCAGGGGAGCGCCCTGGCAGGCCTCCCCGCCATCGGCGCACCGCGAAAACCTGTCCGACTGTCGGACAGGTTTGAGCCGCGCCAGGCAGGAGGCGCGGCGCCCTACTCCGCCTGCACCGGCGGTTCCTTCGCCAGCTCCTCGCGGAAGAAGCGGCTGCCCTTCGCGAGCGTCTCCATGTACGGCCGCACGTCCTCGCGGGCCTCCGGGCTCAGCGCCGCGAACGGCGTCACGTGCGCGTCCGGCACGTAGCGGAACGTCAGGTTGATGCGCCGCGTGCGGAAGTCCGGCAGCTCCGGCGGCATCACGTGGCCCGCGCGCGTGTCCACCCGTTGCACGCGGTGGAACGTCTGCTCCTTCCACTGCGCGCCACCGAAGAGCTGCAGCGCCCCGTCATCCAGCCACTGCTCCAGCACCACCGCGTCGCGCTCACCGGGCCGCGTGGACGTGACGAACTGGATGAGCGCGCGCTCGCCCAGGGACAGCGACGCCACCGGGCCCGGCTCGAAGTCCTTGTGCTCGCCCACGCGCGCGGTGTCCACCCAGCGCCCGTCCTCCAACCGGCTGCCGTAGAAGTTCACCAGGCAGGTGTTGAGGTGCCAGCCCTGCGGCATGTCCGGGCCCCGGAACATCCGCCGCGCCAGCGCCTCCACCTTCTCAATCTGCCGCTGCAGCACCGCCGGGAAGGGCTCCGCCTTCACGCAGCGGTTCTTCACGCCCTTCGGCGGCCGGTAGTAGTCCAGACACGCGAACTGCCAGTTGCCCAGCCAGTACACGGGCCGCAAGAGCCGCCGCTGCTGCTGTCCCTCCGGCGGCGGGAAGTGCTTCGAATAGCGCTCCTCCCACAACGGGTGCAGCGTGCCCAGCCACGCCAGGATTTCGGCGCGGTCCGCGTGGTTCAGGAAGCTCGCGTTGTAGTGGTGGCCCGGGGTGCGCTGCGCGGCCTTGCGCGCCAGCGGGGAACCCGGGCCCCTGCGGGGAGGCAAGGCCATGCGCTCAGGTCCTCACGCCTCTTGGGCGGCCACGTCGAACGCCAGTTCGATCATCTCGTCGAACGTCGTCTGACGGTCCTCCGGAGACAGGTGCTCGCCGGTGAGGATGTGGTCCGAAACGGTGAGCAGCGCCAGCGCCCGCGCGCCGAACTCCGCCGCCACGCCGTACAGGCCCGCGATCTCCATCTCCACCGCCAGGATGCCCATCTTCGCCAGCGTCGCGTTGAGCGCTTCCTGCGGGTGGTAGAAGAGGTCGGAGGTGAAGACGTTGCCCACGCGCACCGGCTTGCCGCGCTTCTCCGCCGCCTCCACCGCGCGGCGGGCCAGCGTGAAGTCCGCCACCGCCGGGAAGTCGTGGCCCATGGCGCGCATGCGGTTCACGTTGGAGTCCGTGCCCGCGCCCATCGCCACGATGACGTCGCGCAGCTTCACGTCCGTGCGCAGCGCGCCGCAGCTGCCCACGCGGATGAGCACCTTCGCGCCGTAGGTCTTCACCAGCTCCGTCGCGTAGATGGAGATGGAGGGTACGCCCATGCCGTGGCCCATCACGGACAGCCGCTTGCCCCGGAAGGTCCCGGTGAAGCCCAGCATGTTGCGCACCGCCGTGACGGGGCGCGCGTTCTCCAGGAAGCGCTCGGAGATGTAGCGCGCCCGGAGGGGGTCGCCCGGCATGAGGACCACTTCGGCGAAGTCACCGGGAGACGCGGAGATGTGCGGAGTTGCCATGGAACGCGAAGCCTTTCAGCGCCCGGTCGACAGACCGGACGGAACACCCGTGGGAACGGCCACCGGCGTCGGTGCCGGCGCGGCGGGAGTGCACGGGTTGGGCAGCTTGCCCGAAGCCGCGGGCGCCGTGTTCACCAAAGCGGGGGCCTGCGTCGCGGGAGGCAGCCGGCGCGGCGGCAGCTGCACCGGCGGAGGAATCGGGCAGTGCGTGCACGGGCCCTTCAGCGGAATCACCAGCCGCCGGCCAATGCTCAGGAACGTGTTGCGCATCCGGTTGGCCTTCTTGATGGCCACCACGCTGGAGTTGTGACTCATCGCGATGCCGCCCAGCGTGTCGCCGTTGCGCACCCTGTACATCATGAGGTTCTGGTCCGGCTGGAGCGCCAGCAGCGGCGCCACCCGGCGGCCCAGCTCCTGCGCGCGGCCGTTGAAGAAGCGCACGTGGAAGTGGTCGCGGTGCCGGCGCGCGTGCTTGATCAGCGAGTTGAAGCCCGCGTTGAACAGCGAATCCAGCCACACCTTGTCCTCGCCAATGGACAGCGCGTAGTCGTACAGGACCTTCATCACGCGCTTGTCCACGAGGATCATCTGCACGTCGGTGTTCACCACCAGTGAGCGCACCAGGGCCCAGTTCATGGCCACGTCGATGTAGCGCTCCCGCTCGCGCTCGCGCACCGGCTCCGCGGTCGGGTAGTAGAAGCCGAAGTCCACGTCGCGGCCGTTCTGGTGGCTCTTGTGCGGGCGCAGGTAGCCGCCGTCCTTGGTGGACAGGCGGTTGACGCGCAGCGGGGGCACGTTCGGGTACTGCGCGCGCACCGCGCGGATGGCGGCGGCCACGTAGTCGACGGTCTCCTTCGTGCCATAGGCAATCTCCGGAGACACCACCAGCCAATCCTTGTCATCCGGCACGCGCACGCTGTTGAGCTGCCGGCCGCTCTCCACGAAGCCGATGGACATGGAGCCGAGCGTGGCCGGGTCCTTCTTCCACGCCTCGGTGAGCGCCTCGTCGGACAGGTCGGCGGTGTACAGCGGGCCGGACGGCGCGGCGGGTGCGAGCGGCGCCTGCATCTCGCCCTCCTCGCTCACGCCTTCGTCGTCGGTGGCCGCGGTGGCCTCGTCGTCGTCCTCCTCCGCGTCCACCGGGCAGGGGTTCTCACGCACGGCGGCGTCGGTGACGACGGCGGCCACCTCCGAGGGGGACGGCATCGCGGCGGGCGCACCGGACGGCGTCACCACGGGTGCGGCCGGGGCCTGCTCGGGCGCCGTCGCGGACGGGGCCTCGGCG
>NZ_RAWL01001242.1:0-420 GCF_003668885.1 Corallococcus sp. AB049A
GATTTCATTTTGATATGCGATCGGTGGTCGCCAGTTGACGTATCACAACGAATTGCTCTCGCTTGACCCGTATCAACCTCCCGTTCCGGGCGTGGAACACACTGCAATCGTAGTTGTGCCCAGACCTAATCAAGTTAAACAATCAGCACATCCGAGGTTGGCATGCCAAGCGATTCCATCGGACACCATCGTGGCGATCAAGTGGTCGGTCGGCAGAGCGCGCTGCGCATCGCTCAACCGGTCGTCGATGCCGGTCGCGTGCGCGATCCGGTTTGCGGTATGGAGATTTCCCCTGCGCAGGCAGCAGCCAGCACGGAAGTCGGGCATCAGCGCTATTGGTTCTGTTCTCGGCACTGTGAGAAGACTTTTCTCGCTGATCCGGCGCGATATCTCTCGCATGACGCGCATGACGCGCATGAC
>NZ_RAWL01001243.1:0-420 GCF_003668885.1 Corallococcus sp. AB049A
GATGCGGGTTACCCTGGCCGGCCTTGGCCTCACCACCACCGTGCGGGTGGTCAACCGGGTTCATGGCAGCACCACGAACGGTCGGGCGGACGCCGCGCCAACGCTTGGCACCGGCCTTGCCCAGCTTTTCCAGGCTGTGCTCGTCGTTGCCGACTTCGCCGATGGTGGCGCAGCACTCGACCGGAACCTTGCGCATTTCACCCGAGCGCAGGCGCAGGGTGGCGTAGATGCCTTCGCGAGCCACCAGCTGCACGGCCGC
This sequence comes from Corallococcus sp. AB049A, assembly GCF_003668885.1. NCBI lineage: Bacteria > Pseudomonadati > Myxococcota > Myxococcia > Myxococcales > Myxococcaceae > Corallococcus > Corallococcus sp. AB049A. The sequence goes on from NZ_RAWL01001243.1 coordinate 260, forward strand.
ACCAGCGGCGCGAGCGATCTGAGCGCCCTTGCCCGGCTTCAGCTCGATGCAGTGGATGGTGGTGCCGACCGGGATGTTGCGCAGCGGCAGGGTGTTGCCGGCCTTGATCGGGGCGTCCGAACCAGCGATCACCTGATCACCGGCCTTCAGGCCCTTCGGGG
>NZ_RAWL01001244.1:0-420 GCF_003668885.1 Corallococcus sp. AB049A
GGACCAGCATGGCAACCAGGAGCAGTACGACGACGCGGACGGCCCAGCTCCACCAGTTGGGATGAGTCTTGGCCCTCGAGACGTCCACGGTCATTGCCGCGGACGTAGCCATCACGACACCGCCAGGTTCATGCCTGGCTCTTCGAGCATGTTGTCACCCAGGTTCCATTTCGTCATGATGTCTTCGTACACGCCAGCCTCGAAGAGGAGTGTGAGGGTCTCCTCGAGGAGCGGCCCGAGCTCGGAATCCTTTTCCACCACAGCACCCTGGTAGAGGGTGTCGAAGCCATTAGCCTGACCGACGCCAGCGAGTTCGAGTTCACCATCGGTCTGCTCGACGAAGTAGGTGAGCGGTGCCTGGGATGAGAAGAAGGCATCGGCCCGCCCAGACCGCACGGCGAGAATGGACTGGGGCTGGTC
>NZ_RAWL01001245.1:0-420 GCF_003668885.1 Corallococcus sp. AB049A
CCGAGCTTCAGCGTGCGCCCCGGCGCCGGCAGCGTGGAGCGCGTGGCCGGGTCGACGTAGTAGCGGTTGCCTAGGTTGGTGCCGACCAGCTCGACGCTTGCGTGGTCATTGAAGCGCCAGCGCGCGTAGGCATCGACGGTGGTGATGTTTCCCCAGGTGAACGGCACATTCTGCCAGATCAGGCCACCGCTGCCGGCGTACAGGCGATCACGGTAGGCCTGCAGGTCCGGGTTCTGGTGGCGCTGGTAATGCACGATGCGGCTGCCCAGCTCCAGGCGCTCATCGAACAGCCGGGTGCCCAGCGACACGTTCACCGACAACCGGGGAATGGCCTGGGTCAGCAGGTAGCCACTGACGAAGCCGTCCTGCACGCAGTTGGGCACCTTGCCGGCCAGCGCATCGAGCTGCACCGCCATGCTT
>NZ_RAWL01001246.1:0-420 GCF_003668885.1 Corallococcus sp. AB049A
CATCTGATGGCTGACGGCGCCGTGCGTAACGAACAGCTCCGTCGCTGCACGCGAAAAACTCTCATAGCGGGCTGCCGCCTCGAACACCCTCAGCGCGCCAAGTGACGGCAAGCGCATCGGTTCGCGGATTTCGGTCATCTTTCCCTCCGGATTTTCGTAGCGCCGGGTGATTTTTATGTGAGCTGCACTATCAAGAAACGCAATATATATCGTTTGGTACTAGGCAACCAAGCGCCTAGACTTCCTTCAACGGCAAGGCCCCATCCCGATGCCGTGAAGGAGCCGATCATGAAAGCTGTACTAACAAAAATTGTATTCACTCTGCAGCCCGGCGAAGTGGTGGCATTGCGCATGCCGGCCAACCAGAATCTGCGCGTCGAAGAAGCCTGCGGTCGCGACGTATGGGTCACGCACGAGAAC
>NZ_RAWL01001247.1:0-420 GCF_003668885.1 Corallococcus sp. AB049A
GCCCGACGGCACCCTGTGGGAGCGCAGCATCGGCTTCGGCGGTGGTGGCAAGTCGGTGGCCAACACCAACTGGAACAGCGGCGTGCGGTTGGACGTCCGCATCAACGACGATCACGAACTGTGGCTGGACTACGACGTGTCGCGGCAGAAGTTCGACAACAGCGAAGGCCAGACCGGCACCCTCGACAGCCTGGCCAGCCTGTGGCGCGTCGGCAATGCCGTCATTCCCAACCCGAACGGCAGCGGTACCGTCACCCGTCGCGTGGTGCAGCCGCGCGTGGGCTACACCGCCTACCAGCGCTACGAACGCGACCAGTTGTCGCTGACCCATCAGGGCCGCTACAGCTTCGGTACCTGGCAGACCTCGCTGACCCACAGCAAGAGCAGCAACCTGGGCCGTTCGCTGCCGCTGACCCTGGA
>NZ_RAWL01001248.1:0-419 GCF_003668885.1 Corallococcus sp. AB049A
CTTACGACGTGAGCAATACTAGTAAGTCAACTCAGGTACTAAGCCAGTTGCGTTTAGCTGATTGATTAGTGTTTGTCCTAAGCGTGCTAAACTTGCGGACTTACGTGCTAGAACCTCAAAGTCTTTTAGCAGGTAGCGCTGGGAACGCTTCTGCAATACATTTCCTTCCGCGACTACGTAGTCGTGAAAAGTGACGCCCCAGTCAGGCAGAACTTGCATCTGGGCGTGGGCAACCAAGTGCCTCAGATCTGCGCTGCGCTCGAAGCGTGTGAAAAAAGCTAATGCAGTTGCCTCGAAGCTGTTGAGAGGCGGCAATGTAAAAGCTTGGCGCAGGAATGCGAGGCGCTTCTTGCTTACGAAAGGGAAGCTATTTCGAAGCTCGCTATATTCTTCCATGCGCGAGAGGCGGACTGCTAGCT
>NZ_RAWL01001249.1:0-419 GCF_003668885.1 Corallococcus sp. AB049A
GCATGGCCGCGCATGACTCGACGCACTGGTGGTACCGGGCGCGGCGCGACATCCTGCACGACTATCTGCAACGGTTCGGCGAACTGCCCGAGCATGCGCGCATCCTGGAGATCGGCTGCGGCACCGGGCACAATCTGCCGATGCTGAGCCAGTTCGGGGAGGTCGAGGCGATCGAGATCGACCCCGCCGCCCGCGCCATCGCCAGCGAGCGGCTGGGCAGGGCGGTCGGCACGGCGCCGCTGCCGATCCTGCCCGACGTGCCGCGTGGGAGCTATGACCTGATCGCGGTGCTGGACGTGGTCGAGCATATCGAGAACGATGTGGCGGCGCTCAAGGCGATGCGCGACTGCCTCGCACCCGGCGGCAAGATCCTGATCACCGTGCCCGCGCATCCGTGGATGTGGAGCGCGCATGACGTG
>NZ_RAWL01001250.1:0-419 GCF_003668885.1 Corallococcus sp. AB049A
GGGTCATTCATCCGGACATAGTGCCGAGGGCGAAATGGCGCGAACGGGTTGGCGAATTGCTACAGCAGGTGGGTCTTTCACCGGATCATATGCGCCGGTATCCGCATCAGTTTTCCGGCGGCCAGCGGCAGCGCATCGCCATTGCCCGGGCGCTGGCGCTGGAGCCGAAGCTCATCATCTGCGACGAAGCGGTTTCTGCACTCGACGTTTCGGTTCAGGCGCAGGTCATTGCGCTGCTGGACAAGCTGCGCCGCGAAATGGGCCTCTCTTTCATCTTCATCGCTCACGACCTGCCGGTGGTGCGGGATTTTGCCGATCACGTCATGGTCATGCAGCGCGGGGAGGTGGTGGAATTCGGCACCGTCCGCCAGATTTTCGAAGCGCCGGGCGAGGCTTACACGCGCGCGCTTCTTTCAGCC
>NZ_RAWL01001251.1:0-419 GCF_003668885.1 Corallococcus sp. AB049A
CTCAGATGGTCTCCTTGATGGGACCTCCGCCGAAGCAGTTTTTAGAACGCAGTGATCGATGTAGCAAGTATTGGGATGCCGACGGTACGTCGACGAGCGGTCACAACTACGGTCTTGTCCACCGCTGACTTCAATCTGGAAAGGCAATTGGATCGCCGCGACTCCGATCCCTAGTCAAACACTCGAGTCACGCGAGACGCGCCTGCAAGGCAAAGACAGAGGGCTCCTCCTTGCGCTTCTCCGAAAAATCCTGAAATGGCTCCCGGAGGAGAGACCTTCGGCCGAAGATCTGTTCGAAGACGGTTTTATCCTTCAGTTCATGTCCGATGATGGTTCGCGTGCTTCATAGCTGTAGGCGGGTTTTCAATACTTTCACGTTAGCAACTAAATCTTTTTCAGAGGTTCAGCCACCTAAAGTC
>NZ_RAWL01000126.1:0-20640 GCF_003668885.1 Corallococcus sp. AB049A
CCCCACGGCGAAGGACGTGGCGAACATCGCCGCGATGCAGGACCCCGTCGCGCGCAACCTGGCCATCACCCAGGGCTACCACGACCTGTCCGACGCCATGGGCACGCTGCTGGGCAAGGAGAACGCCAACTGGTCCACCTTCGCCACCTGGGCCTCGAAGCAGGCCGGCGTGAGCATCCGCCAGGAGGACATGCCCAAGGCCTTCGTGGACGTCCTCAAGGGCGGCGGCGTCGTGGGCGAGGCCATGTCCAAGGTGGACGACCTGCTGCGCAAGCTGGGCCTGCCCGCCATGCCCACCGGCGACATCGCCAAGGCCGGCGCGGACGCGCTCAACAACGTCAGCAAGGCCATTGGCGACGGCAACCAGTTCGTCTTCCGCGAGGTGGGCCACGAGTTCGCCCGCTTCGTGGAGACCTTCCAGGGTGACACCCAGCTGGACCCCGCGAAGCTCCAGAAGTACCTGGACGGCTTCCCCCAGGACAAGCCGCTGCTCAAGGACGCCTTCGGCACCTACGCGCAGGCCATGTTCGAGAAGGACCCGAACAAGAAGGCGGAGATGATGCTCCGGGCCAACGACACCGTGGGCCTGCACGAGCAGACCCAGCTCCAGGGCTTCGTGGAGAAGGCGCTCAACGCCCCGGTGAAGGAGGTCTTCGCCAACATCCTCAAGAAGAGCATCGAGGCCGGCGCCAACGCCCTGCCCTTCCCCGCCAACCTCGCCGCCAAGGCCGCCATCAAGACGGGCGCGGTGGACCTGGCCACGAAGCCGCTGGTGGACGCGCTGGCCGGCACGTTCCGGGGCATCGCCACCGAGCACATGATGAAGCTCGCGGTGCCCGGCGGCGCGCTGAAGCTGGGCAACGACCTGCCGCCTCCCGCCGGCATGGAGTCCACGCTCTTCCCGCCGCACCTGCGCACCATCGAGGACCCGAAGCTGAAGCAGCTGCTGGCCCGCCTGGACAAGACGCCCGACAGCCTCACCGGCACCGCCGCGAAGGACTGGAGCAAGCTGGACCAGCGGATGAACTACATCGTGGACCTCTTCCGCTCGCGGCAGTCGGATCCGCACCTCTTCGACCAGCCCTTCGGCAAGGAGGCCCACTACCCCGTGGCGCCGCGCCCGGCCGCACCCGCGGTGTCGTAGGCCCGGGTCGCACCCTTTGGGGGCGCCTTCAGCCATTGAATGCCCGGCGATGGTTTGCGTCCATCAGGGCATCCGACGCACTTGAAGGAGCCCCCCATGTCGAAGTGGCTGCTGGCAACGATGGCGCTGTCCCTCCCGGTCCTGGCTCACGCAGGTGGCCCGCGCGACAACCACCACGGTGAGCAGGCCCGTGACCGGCAGGAGCTGCGGCAGGACGCGCGCGAGACGCGCGATGACCACTACGACCTGCGCCAGGTGGAGTCGCTGCTCTCCCGGTACGACTCCGCCCGCGGCCGCTCGGCGCGCCGCGACCTGCTCCAGGTGGAGGAGGACGTGCGCCGCTACGTGTCGTCCGAGCTGAACGAGTCCCACCGCGAGCTGGCCCAGGACAAGCAGGAGGCGCGCTCCAGCGCCCGCGAGGTGCGCTACGACGGCAACCGCCGCGACGACCGCAAGGACCACCGCGACGACGTGCGCGACGCCCGCCAGGAGTCCCGCGCCCTGCGGCAGACGCGCTCCATCGCCCAGGAGCTCAACAACCTCTACGGCCGCATGGACAGCGGCAGCCTCACACGCAAGCGGATGCTCATCGCCGACCTGGTCCAGCTGGCCCGCGCGGAGACGGCGCAGAACCGCCAGGAGACGCGCGAGGACCGCCGCGAGGCCCGCGAGGACAGCCGCTGGCACTGACGCGCGTTACGCGTTTTCCAGGTTGAGGACCGCCATCGCTCACGACCGCCGTGGGCACCCACATCAAACGCTTGCATGGCGAGCGTGCCATCAATCACAACCGCCGGGAGAACGCTGATTCCCGGCCCCAAGCCCCACGGCGTCGTTGTGTTAGCGTTGGCAGGCACGCCATGAACTGCCCCCAATGCTCAACTCCAAACGCGCACGAGCGCCGCTTCTGTGGCGAGTGTGGTGGCCGGCTCGCCGTTCGTTGCGGCGCATGCCGCTTCGAGAATGACCCCGGCGCGAGGTTCTGCGGCGGCTGTGGCGTGCGCCTCGAAGCTCCGCTGAAACAGGCTCCGGCCCCTCCACCCGCACCCGCACCGCCGCAAGAAGCCGGCGAGCGGCGTCAGGTCACGGTGCTGTTCGCGGACCTTGCCGGATACACGCGGCTCTCGACGGAACTCGATCCCGAGGACCTGCATGCGCTCATTGGCGAGTACTTCCGCCGCCTGGACGCACTGGTCTCCAGATACGGCGGGACCGTGGAGCGGCACATCGGCGACGCCGTCATGGGCGTATTCGGCGCACCGGTCGCCCATGACAATGATGCGCTGCGCGCGGTACGTGTTGGCCTGGACATCCACAAGGTGCTGGAGGAGATGAGCCAGGAGTTCGGGCGGACCCTGGAGGGCCATGTTGGCATCGCCGCTGGCGAGGTCGTGACCGCGCCACGGGACCGCCAGGGCCGCCACGAGTTCGCCGTGGTGGGCGAAACCGTCAACCTGGCCTCGCGTCTGAGCTCACGAGCGCAGGCCGGAGAGGTGCTGATCTCCGATGCGGTGCATGCGCTGGTCGGTCCGCGCATCGGCTCGGAGTCTGTCGGCGAGCTCGTCGTGAAGGGCATCCCCCACCCGGTGCGGGTCTGGCGCGTGCTTGGCACCTGCGACGATGCGCCCGAGCACCTGGCCCCCTTCGTCGGCCGCGCCCGTGAGCTGGCGCGCTTCAGTGCCTGCCTGCGGAGCTGCGCCGCCGAAGGGCGGGGCGAGGTGGTCCTGATCGAAGGAGAGGCTGGAATCGGCAAGAGCCACCTCACCGAACAACTGGTCACCAGGGCCCTGGACGGCGGCTTCGCCGTGCACGGCAGCTACGTGCTCGACTTTGGCGCCTCGAGCGGCGAGGACGCGGTGCATGCGCTCGCGCGCAGCCTCGTCTGTGGCAAGGCCCACGCCAGTCGCGAGGAGCGGCAGCAGGCGGCCGATGCGCTGTTCGAGAGAGGGACGCTGCCCGGTGAGCGTCGCCTCTTCCTCAACGACCTGCTCGACCTTCCCCAGCCGGTGGAGCTGCGCGCGCTCCGTGACGCGATGGATCAGTCCACCCGGGTGGCGGGGCGACAGCGCGTCTTCGTCGAGCTCGCGGAGCAGGCCTGCTCGCGGCGCCCGGTGCTGTTCGTCGTCGAGGACGTTCACTGGGCGGATGCGGAGACCCTGACCCAGCTGCATGCGCTGAGCGAAGTCGTGCGCGCCAGCAGTGCCGTGCTGCTCCTGACGTCGCGAGTGGAGGGCTCGCCGCGCCACACCTGGCCCGCGGAGAAGCTCGCGCCGCTGGTGATTGAACTCGCCCCCCTGGGGGATGACGAGGCCCTGGAGCTGGCGCACCTGCTGGTCTCGGGGGAGTCCCAGTACATCAAGCTTTGCATCGAGCGAGCTCGCGGAAACCCGCTGTTCCTGGAGCAGCTCGTGCGGCATGCCTCGGGCACCGCGACCTTCGAGGTCCCAGCCAGCATCCAGAGCCTGGTGCTCGCACGCATGGACCGGCTGCCGGTGGCCTCGAAGGCCGCCATCCAGGCCGCGTCCGTCATTGGCCAGCGCTTCGATCTCGCGGCGCTGCATCACCTCATCGGCGACGACACCTTCGATTGCGAACCGCTCGTGCGAGAGGCCCTGTTCGACCGCGTCAGCGACGGCTTCATGTTCAAGCATGTGCTGATCCGCGACGGCGTCTACGCCTCGCTGCTCCGGGCGAAGCGCCGCGAGGTGCATCTGAAGCTGGCCGCGTGGTACCTCGGCAAGGACGCGAGCCTCCGGGCCCAGCACCTGGACCGCGGAGAGTCCCGGGAGGCCCCCCTGGCCTATCTGGAGGCGGCCCAGGCCGCCGCCAGCACCTATCGCTACGAGCAGGCACTGGGGCTGGTGCGGCGCGGCCGCGAGCTTGCCCGCGAGGCCCACGAGAAGGGCCCGCTGCTGCTGCTCGAGGGCGAGCTGCTGCGCGAGATGGGCGCCGTGCAGGATTCGCTGGCCCTCTACCGCTCCGTGCTGTCGCTCGCCGCGGATCCGGCACTGGTCTGCCGGGCCAAGATCGGGCTGGCGGGCGGCATGCGGGTCTCGGACGATATCGACGGCGCGCTCGCCTGCCTCGACGAAGCGCAAGCGCTTGGCACGGCACAGGGGCTGACCGCGGAACTCGCCCAGATCCACTACCTGCGTGGCAGCCTGTACTTCCCGCGCGGCAACCTCGCGGGCTGCCTGGAACAGCACAGCGCGGCCCATGCCTACGCCCGGCGTGCCGGGCTGCCCGAGCGAGAGGCCCACGCCCTCAGCGGGCTGGGAGACGCCTACTACGCGCAGGGGCGGATGCAGTCGGCACGCGGCTACTTCCACGAGTGTCTGGAGCTTTGCCGCCGCTTCGGCTTCGGAAAGATAGAAGCCGCCAACCGCTTCATGATCGCCACCGTGCGCATCTACATGAACGAACTGGAGGGAGCGCTGGCGGACGCGCTGGCCTCGGCGGCGATGGCGGCCCAGGTCGGCCACAAGCGCGCCGAAATCATCTCCCGCCTCACGGCCGGTTGGATTTTGCTGGACTACCAACGGGACGAGGAGGCCCTGGGGCAGGCACGCCAGGGGCTCGCGCTGGCAGGGGCCCTGGGCGCGCGCCGGTTCGAGCCCTTCCTGAACGAGACCGTGGCCCGGGTCCTCATGCGCCGGGGTGAACGGCAGAAGGCCCGCGAGCTGCTGGAGTCCTCGCTGGTGTATGTCCGCCAGCACGCGGCCTCCTTCATCGGGCCATGGCTGCTCGGCACCCTGGCGCTGGCCACGGACGACGCGGAGCAGCGGCGGCAGGCCCTCACCGAGGGGGAGCGGCTGCTCGCGAGCGGCTGCGTCAGCCACAACCACTATCGCCTTCATCAGGCGGGCATGGAGGCCTGTCTGGCCGCGGGCGAGACCGCCGAAGCGCTGCGTCATGCGGCGTCGCTCGAGGCCTTCACGCGGGTTGAGCCCGCGCCCTGGTCTGATTTCTACATCCGCCGCTGCCGCGCCCTGGCGCGGCCCCCAGCGGACGGTCACGGTGGCGAGCTGCGCGCGCTCGCGGAGGAAGCGCGCACCGTGGGCCTTCATTCGGCGATTCCAGCCCTGGAGGCGGCCGCTCAGCGAACGAGCCGGCGGATGTACTCCGGCTCGTACCGCCCGGAAGGCGAGTCCTCGTAGGTCATCTGCGCGCTGCTGCGAGCCGTCTCACTGAGCAGCCTCACGACCTGCTTCGCGGACTCCCAGCACTCGATGTGAAGCCCCGCGCCGACGGTCCAGCCTCCCGTGAAGTAGAGGTGGGCCTGGCCCTGGATCCTGTTGTCCTCGTCCCCCCAGAGGTCCTGCTGCGCCTGGATGCAATGGAAGTCCACGACGTTGTGCTGGAACGTCCGGGTCAGGGGCTTGCCATGCTCATCCTTCAGGATCTTGGACGGATCCAGCTTCCTGTCAGGGGCCAGGCTCACGAAGAACTGCTCGCAGTCGAGGAAGTCATCGTGAGGGTTCCCGGCATCCGCCTGATGTCTGTTGATGACGTAGGTCATCGAGTAGGGCTTGGGGGTCTCGCCCCGGGCGCGGATGCGGACGTTGTAGGTGCGCCAGGCTTCCTTTCGGGGAAGGACCGAGGCATCGAGGTGAGCGTACGCGCGGGTCTGCGTGTACTTGATGCTTCGCAGCATGCGCCGCATGTCCACGAAGGCCGCTCCATGCTCCTTGTCGCCGAGCACGGGCTCGAGCACGTCCGCCGCCTGGTTCGCGTGACAGGCGAACACCACGTGGGTGTACGTGTCGCTGCCCTGAGCGGAGCCCTCACGCCAGACCACCTCCGGCGCGTCTCCCTTCAGCGGATTGACGCTGACCACCTTCCGGTCTGTGTAGACTTGCGCGCCAGAGGCGTCGCACAGCTTCTTCGCCCAGGCGCTGGAGCCTCCGCGGATGTACCGGCGCTTCACGGGCACGTTGGTGCCATAGCCCTCCTGCAACACGTAGTAGTGCATCACGGACTGCACGGGCATGTTCCCCACGTCCCGGTCGTCCGCGAAGTACATGGCGTTGGCGCGGGCGAAGATGCAGTACTGGATGAACTCGTTCGTGAACTCGAAGTCCGGGTACTTGAGGAACTGGCGCAGCGTCCAGCCCTTGTAGCTCGAACTGTGCAGCACGTCGGTGGCCAGCCCCTTGAAGCGGGCGAGCTGCTTCGCGAACCCGATGGGCATGGGCGTTTCATAGCCGCCATCGAGCGTGTAGACGATGTTGCCATCCGCGGTGAAGAAGCTGGCGGTGTCCTCGAGCGGAGGCGTCTCCACCCCGAGCGCCTGCATCAGCTCATAGACCTCCGCGTACATTGGCTCATTGAAGTCATTGACGCCCATGTCTGCCCAGCGAAGGATGCCATTGTCACCGCCGCTGACTCTTGGCACCTTCATGCTGACGGTGTGGCAGTTGCCCCCCACCCGGATTGCCTTTTCATAGACATCCACCTGCCAGCCGCGCCCCTTCAACAGATAGGCGACGAACAGGCCAGAAATCCCGCCTCCGATGATGGCAATCTTCTTCCTGGGACTGACGGGTTCCATGATGTTCATGAGTCCTGGTGCCCAAAGGCTTTCGACAGGTTGAGTGGCATGAAGCCAACAAGGCATTTCACAGCACACAACGCTGGCCGGGCAAGCCCTGCCGTGCGCGCATCAAAGCCATCCCAAGCTCGCACCAGGGCCACGGCCCGTCACGCGTCTTCCGCGGCGGTGAAGCCCTCCAGCCGCGCGATGCCCAGCTTCTTCATCCGGCTCTGCAGCGTGGAGGGCTTGAGCCCCAAGAGCGCCGCCGCGCCACCTTCACCGTAGACGCGGCCCCGGGTGAGCGTGAGCACCCGCAGGATGTGCTCACGCTGCACCGCCGCCAGCGTGGGCACCTTCGCCCCGGCGGAGAGCGGCGCTGGCGTCTCTTCTACCGAGCCTGACACCGTCGCGGCCACCTCCCGCGCGCGGGGCTCTCCCGGCAGGTCGAACGACTGCGCCGTCAGCTCCTGCCCGCGCGTGAGGATGGTGGCGCGCTCCAGCGCGTTCGCCAATTCGCGCAGGTTGCCCGGCCAGTCGTACGCGGCCAGCCGGGCCAGCCCCGACGCCGTCACCCGCATGCCCCGCCGGCCCGTGCGCTTCGCCTGCTCCTCCAGCAGGAACAGGGTGAGCTGCGGCAGGTCCTCGCGCCGCTCACGCAGGGGCGGCAAGCGCAGCGGGAAGACGCTCAGCCGGTAGAAGAGGTCCTCGCGGAAGCGCTTCTGCGCGATGGCCTGGTGCAGGTCCACGTGCGTCGCCGCGAGGATGCGCACGTCCGCCCGCACCGTCTTGTCGCTGCCCACCGGCTCGAAGGCCTTCTCCTGGAGCGCGCGAAGCAGCTTCGCCTGCAGCTCCACCGGCAGCTCGCCAATCTCATCCAGCAGCAGCGTGCCCCCGTGCGCCATCTGGAAGCGGCCCGCACGGTCGCGGTTCGCGCCGGTGAAGGCCCCCTTCACGTGGCCGAACAGCTCGCTCTCCAGCAGGCCCGCCGGAATCGCCGCGCAGTTGAGCGACACGAAGGGCTGGTCCGCCCGTGAGCTCCAGCGGTGGATGGCCCGCGCCAGCCGCTCCTTGCCCGTGCCCGTCTCACCGGTGATCAACACCGGCGTGTCCGTCTCCGCCACCTGCCGCGCGCGGAGGGACACGTCGCGCATCACCGGGCTCAGGGACGACTCCAGGATGCCCTCGGAGTCCCCGCCCAGCTGCGACTCCAGGAGCTTCGCGTGCTCGTGGTCCTGGCGGTGCAGCCGCTCCGCCGCCGCGCGCTGCTCGGCGCCCTGGAGCGCCGTCGCCAGCATCTGGCCGTAGACCTCCACCAGGTCCACCACCGGCTGCGCGTACGTCTCACACTGCGCGCGGTCCAGGGTCAGCACGCCGTAGCAGCGCTCCCCCGCGCACAGCGGCACCACCATGCACGCGTGCCCCGCGGGCAGGTCCAACACGCCATCGAACGGGTCACCGTCGCCGTGCGAGTGGTCCTCCTCCGTGAACGCCCGCGCGCGCCGCGTCTCCAGCGCGTGCTTCAGGGACGGGAAGTCCGCCAGCTGGAGGGAGTGCTTGCGCACCGCCTGGTTGGCGAGCGGGCCCCGCGCCGCCACCGCCTCCAGCCGTCCTTCCTTGAGGAGGAACAGCGTGGCCAGGTCGAAGGGCACCACGCGCGAAACCCAGTCCAGTCCCCGACGGAGCAGCTCTCCCACCCCTTCTTCGGTGGTTGCCAGCTCGACCAGCTCCCGAGCATCCTGCGTCACTTCCGGGTGGCGCCCCATCAGTTCATCCGGCATGTGTTACCGATAATAGCGGCCCACCGAAATTGCAGTGGCGAAAGGCACCGGGATTTCGTTATTCACCGACCCGGCGCCACCGCCCCGCCGGTGCAAGCCACAGGGGGAGCTGTAACCCTCTGGAATCAGGGCAGTTGAAGCATTGGCACGATGGCTGCTTTACCCCGTAGCAACTCATAACCTCTGGGGTGGACCACGGTGGCCCGCCCCCATCCCCAAGGAGTCGAATCCCATGCTGACCGTTGGCGACAAGCTTCCGAACTTCAAGCTGAAGGGCACCGTGAGCCTGGAGAAGAACAAGGAGTTCCAGGACATCTCCAACGACACGTACAAGGGCAAGTGGACCGTCCTGTTCGCGTGGCCGAAGGACTTCACGTTCATCTGCCCGACGGAGATCGCGGAGTTCGGCAAGCACAACAAGGACTTCCAGGACCGCGACGCGCAGGTTCTGGGCCTGTCCACCGACAGCGAGTTCGTGCACCACGCGTGGCGCACGCACCACCCGGACCTGAAGAACCTGCCCTTCCCCATGCTGGCGGACATCAAGCGCGAGCTGTGCAGCGCGCTGGGCATCCTGCACAAGGAAGAGGGCGTGGCCCTGCGCGCCACGTTCATCGCGGACCCCGAGGGCATCATCCGCCACGTGTCCGTGAACGACCTGTCCGTGGGCCGCAACGTCAAGGAGACCGTCCGCACGCTGGACGCGCTCCAGACGGACGAGCTGTGCCCGTGCAACTGGCAGAAGGGTGAGGAGACCCTCACCTCCAAGCTGCAGAAGGCGGGGTAATCACCCATGGCTTCGCTCGAAGTCGTCCGCAGTGAACTCGCGGACGCCCACAAGGACACCCGCCTCAACCTCTCCGCGGTCCTGGAGAGCACGACCCTCACCCCCGAGCAGCGCTGGGGGACGGCCGTGGCATGCGCCTTCGCCGCCCGGAACGAGCGGCTGAAGGAGGCCATGCTCAACGAGGCGAAGCAGGCACTGGGCGACAAGGCCACGCCGGTCATCGAGGACGCCCGCGCGGCGGCCTCGCTGATGGCGATGAACAACGTCTTCTACCGGTTCCGTCACATGATCGGGAAGGAGTCGTACGCGACCAAGCGGGCCGGGCTGCGGATGAACCGGCTGGCCCAGGTGCTGACCAACAAGGTGGACTTCGAGCTGGTCTGCCTCGCGGTCAGCGCCATCAACGGCTGCGAGATGTGCATCCAGTCGCATGAGAAGGTCGTGCTGGAAGGCGGCCTCTCCGAGGACCACGTCCACGATGCGGTCCGCATCGCGAGCGTCATCCACGCGGCGGCGGTTGGACTGGAGTCCTAGTCCCTCCGTGGTTATCCCTGAGCTGTGATTGGCGCCCTCCGGTGGAAGACACCGGAGGGCGCTGTCTTTTCCCTCTCACCCGAAAGGCACGTGTCCGTCATGGCCCTCTACAAGAGCCCGAGTCCCCTCTCCGAGCAGGCCCGCACCGCCATCGCCGCCACCCTCAACGAGCGGCTGTCGGACGGGTTGGACCTGCACTCGCAGATCAAGGTCGCCCACTGGAACATCAAGGGCCCGCAGTTCGCCGCGCTGCACCCGCTGTTTGAGACCTTCGCGGTGAGCCTGGCCAACCACAACGACTCCATCGCGGAGCGCGCGGTGACGCTGGGCGGGCGCGCGTACGGCACCAGCCGCCACGTGGGCAAGACCAGCCGCCTGCCGGAGTATCCGCAGGAGACCTCGCGCGACCTGGAGCACGTGAAGCTCCTGGCCGAGCGCATCGAGGTGTACTTGAACGGCCTGCGCGAGAGCCGCGCGGCGGTGGAAGGCCACAAGGACACCGACACGGTGGACCTCCTCACCGGCATCATCACCGAGTTCGAGAAGCACGCCTGGTTCCTCAGGGCCTCCCTCGAGGGCTAGAGCGAAGGCAGGGGGCGCGCTAGCGTGTCGTCCGTGAGCGACAGCGTCCCCCTGCATGCGTTTCGCACCGTGCCCCGCACGGGCGTCATCTTCGTCACCGCCGAGGCCACGCGCCGCGGCTACCGTCCCGGCGACCCGGACTGGTGCAACCTGGGCCAGGGGCAGCCGGAGACGGGGGACCTTCCCGGTGCCCCGCCGCGCGTGCACTCGGTGACGGTGGACATGGCGGACCAGGAGTACGCGCCGGTCGCCGGCCTCTGGGAGGTGCGCGAGGCCATCGCCGGGCTCTACAACCGGCTCTACCGCAAGGGGATGCCGTCCCAGTACAAGGCGGAGAACGTCTGCCTGTCCGGCGGAGGCCGCGCGGCCCTCACCCGCGCCGCGGCCAGCCTGGGCCAGGTGAACCTGGGCCACTTCCTGCCGGACTACACCGCGTACGAAGAGCTGCTGGACGTCTTCAAGGCGTTCACCGCCATCCCCATCCTGCTGGAGGGCGAGCGCGGCTACGCCTTCACGCACGATGATTTGCGCCGCGAGATTCAAGGCCGCGGGCTGTCCGCGCTGCTCTTCTCCAACCCGTGCAACCCCACCGGCAAGCTGGTGCAGGGGGAGGAGCTGGCGCGGTGGGTGGGCGTGGCGCGGGAGCTGGAGTGCTCGCTGCTCATCGACGAGTTCTATTCGCACTACATCTGGACGGGCCGCCCGGGCGTGCTGCCGGTGGAGAGCGCCGCCAGGTACGTGGAGGACGTGAACCGCGACCCGGTCATCCTCTTCGACGGGCTCACGAAGAACTGGCGCTACCCGGGCTGGCGCATGACGTGGACGGTGGGGCCCAAGCAGGTCATCGACACGGTCTCCAGCGCGGGCAGCTTCCTGGACGGCGGCGGCAGCCGGCCCCTGCAGCGCGCGGCCATTCCGCTGCTCCAGGAGGACGCGGTGGTGGCGGAGACGCGCGCCATCCACCACTCGTTCCGGGAGAAGCGGGACCGGTTCCACTCGCGGCTGGAGCGGCTGGGCATCCGCACGGACCGGGCGCCGGACGGGACGTTCTACGTCTGGGGCAACCTGTCCGGGCTGCCCGCGCCGCTCAACGACGGCATGGCCTTCTTCCGCGCCGCGCTGGAGCACCAGGTCATCACCGTGCCCGGTGAGTTCTTCGACGTGAACCCCGGCAAGCGCCGCGCGCGGGCCTCGCGCTTCCGCAACTACGTGCGCCTGTCCTTCGGCCCGTCATGGGAGACCCTGGACAAGGCGCTCCAGCGGCTGGAAGCGCTCGTGATGAAGCACACGCCCTGAAGAAGCAGCGGGCTTCAGGCCGCGGGGGCCGGGTGCGTCTGGAACTCCGCGGTGGCCATCACGTGCACCTTCTTGCGGTGGGACACGGGGAAGCCCAGCGTGGCCGTGCGCGGCTGCTTCAAGCCGTAGCTGCCGGACGGGGCCATGGGCATCACGTCCTCGGTCCCGCCGCCGTAGCCTCCGCCCCTGGCGCCAAAGGCCTGCGACTCCCAGGTGCGCTCGGAGAAGCGGTGCAGCCCGGCCACCGTCACGCCCAGCCCGGCCGCCACGCGGCGCGCCTTCTTCACCGACTCGCGGGCCAGCGCCTCCAGCCAGTCCTGCCGGGCCTCCGCTTCGTGCGTGTAGCCCCAGCGCAGCTCGCGCAGCGTCGCCTGCTTCAGGCCGGACAGCGCGGCCAGCACGTCCCCCACCCGCGCCATGTCCACCAGGCGGATGCGCACCAGGTAGAGCGCGGACGAGGAGCGCGTGAGCAGCCCCTCCGTCGTCTCCGCCTGCACCGACTGGAGGGTGAAGGCCGACGCCTGCACGCCCAGGTCCTCCATGGCGCGCACCAGCGTGGCGACCTCCCTGGCGTTGGCGAAGGCCGCGTTGCCAGTGAAGAACGAGGACGCCTTCACCTCCACCACCGCGTCCACGTGGTCCGCCTCCAGCTCGTGCTCGGCGGACAGCTCCACGACGATGATTCCAGACTCGGCTGCGGCTCGCTCCGGCATGCGTCTTCCTCTGGGGTGACTGGAACGGCGAGTATAGGCCCACGACGGACACCGGACGGCGTGTCTATGCTCGCGCCACGACCATGCGACGCATCCCGTCCCGGCTGTGGCTGTTGTGCGCGCTGTACTTCGTGCAGGGGCTGCCCTTCGGCTTCCAGGTGACGGCGCTGCCCGTCTACCTGCGCTCGCAAGGCGTGTCGCTGGCCGCGCTGGGCTTCGCGGGCGCGCTGTCGCTGCCGTGGATGCTCAAGGCGCTGTGGGCGCCGCTGGTGGACCGCTACGGCTCCGCGCGCGTGGGGCGCAGGCGTTCGTGGATTCTGCCCATGCAGGCGGGCCTGGCGCTCGCGTGCGTGGGGGCCGCGTTCGCCGCGAGCCAGGATTCGCTGCCGCTGCTCTTGGGCCTCATCTTCGTGATGAACCTCTTCGCCGCGACGCAGGACATCGCGGTGGACGGCTTCGCGGTGGACCTGTTGCGTCCGGAGGAGCTGGGCCCGGGCAACACCGCGCAGGTGGTGGGCTACAAGCTGGGCATGCTCACCGGCGGCGGGCTCCTGGTCTGGGCCAGCGAGCGCATCGGCTGGTCCGGCTTGTTCCTGGCCATGGCGGCGCTGTGCCTGACGGTCTTCACCGTCGTCCTCTTCGTGCGCGAGCCGCCTCCGCGCGAGCCCGAAGGCCACGCGTCACCGAAGCTGGACTGGCCCGCGCTCTGGGCCCGCATCCGGTCCGCGCTCACCGTGCCGGGCACCGGGTGGCTCCTGCTCTTCATTGGCACGTACAAGCTGGGCGAGACGATGTCCGACGTCCTCTACAAGCCCTTCCTCGTGGACGCGGGCTACACGCCCGGCCAGATTGGCCTGTGGGTGGGCACGTGGGGCACGGCCGCGTCGCTGCTGGGGTCCACGTGCGGAGGCGTCCTCGCCGCGCGCCTGCCGCTGCTTCGCGCGGTGGCCCTCACCGGCACGCTGCGCCTGTTGCCGCTGCTGGGGCGGTGGCTGCTCACGCGCGCGGGCGTCAGCGACGCGGGCGTGCTGGGCGTCACGCTCACCGAGGAGTTCTTCGGCGGCGCGCTCACCACGGTGATGTTCGCGTTCATGATGTCGCGCACGGACCGGAGAATCGGCGCCACGCACTACACGCTGCTGGCCAGCGTGGAGGTCGCGGGCAAGGCGCCGGCGGGGCCGCTGGCGGGGGTGCTCGCGGATCCGAAGTTCGGCAACCTGGGCTACGCGAACATGTTCCTCCTGGGCGTCGCGCTGTCCGCCGCGTTCCTCGCGCTGCTCGCGCCCCTGCGACGCAACGCGCCTACGCCCGCGGCCGCGCAGCCGGCACCGTGAAAGTTTCCAGGCTCGCGACACGCTCTTTCACGGGCGTGTCACGGGACCTCGCGTCACCGGAACCTCACGAAGGGCGTGTCAGGGGGGCGTGGTACTCGCCAGCGCGTCGTTCGCGGTACTCCCCCCTTGATGAAGATGAGGTTCCGTATGAAGACCCTGTCGATGAAGTCGCTGGTGGGCGCGCTGATGCTGCTCTCCGCTCCGGCGTTCGCCACCTCCAACACCAGCATCCCCGCCTTCGAGGCGGCCGTCACCGCCGCGAAGAGCGCCAGCAGCCCCGGCGGCACGACCATCCTGCGCTCGGAGATCCGGAACGCGCTGAACGCCTTCCTCTATGACACCGGTGGCGCCACGGGCGTGGACAGCGCCGAGCGCGCCCATCTCACCACCCGCCTCAGCGACACGCAGTTCCAGCAGTCCATGACGGGCACCGCGGCGAAGTACTTCGCGGACTTCTACGAGCTGAACGACGCCACCACCCCGTCCTCCCAGTGGGCCATGAACCCCGTGGCCCAGACGCCCGCGTCGCTGTACGGCGCCACCGGTCCGCTGGCCTCCTCCTCGTCCATCCGCGAGGGCGTCATCCCCACCAGCCAGAACGTGGTGGCCAACCAGTTCATCCTGGGAGAGGCGTTCGGCAGCTTCGGTCCGCAGGCCGGCATCTTCGAGCCCATCACCGTGAAGGAGCTCATCGCGCTCCTGAGCGGGCACACCGTGTCCGGCACGCCCACGGTGGACGAGGTGGAGGGCGCCCTGGCGTACATCACGCAGATTTCGCGCAACAGCAACCGCCTCTACTACTCCACCTGGAGCTGCAGCGGCTGCGGCGCGCCGGGCTACACGGCCGGCTACGTCGTCGCGGCGGTGAGCACCGACCGCCGCTTCGTGCGGATGGTCAACGTGATGACCGACTCTGACTGAGCCGGGAAGCACCGCCGCCGTCAAAGCTTGCAGGCCCGTGGTTCTCTCCCCTTTTGATGAAGAGGTTCCCCATGAAGACCCTGTCGATGAAGTCCCTGGTGGGCGCGCTGATGCTGTTCTCCGCTCCGGCGCTCGCCGGCTCCACCACCAGCATCCCGGCCTTTGAAGCGCGCATCACCGCCGCGAAGAGCCCCACCAGCCCTGGCGGAACGACCATCCTGCGCTCGGAGATCCGGACCGCGCTGGACGAGTTCCTCAACGACGCCGGCTACGGCGTGGACAGCGCCGAGCGCGCCCATCTCACCACCCGCCTCAGCGACACGCAGTTCCAGCAGTCCATGACGGGCACCGCGGCGAAGTACTTCGCGGACTTCTACGAAGTGAACGACACGCTCCTCACGGGCTATCCGCTGAACCTGTACCCCGTGGCCCAGACGCCCGCGGTGCTGTTCGGTGCCGTCGGCGGCCTGTCCGGCGCGCGCATCTACGAGGGCTACATCCCCAACGGCCAGGGCGTCGCCAACCAGCAGACGCTGGGCGAGGCCTTCAGCAACGCCTTCGGCCCGCAGGCCAGCATCTTCGAGCCCATCTCCCCGCGGGAGCTCGTCGGGCAGCTCAGCGCGTACACCTACAACGTGGACGAGGCGGAGGGCGCGGTGGCCTACATCACGCAGATTTCGCGCAACAGCAACCGGCTCTACATCACGGGCTGGAGCTGCCGCGGGTGCGGCGCGCCGGGCTACACGCAGGGCTTCGCCATCGCCGCGGTGAGCACCGACCGCCGCTTCGTGCGGATGATGTCCGTGACGACGTACGCGGACTGACGTGACGCACCGCCGCAAGCGCGCGGGGACGTCACCTGCGCGCTTGCGGTCCCCGCCGCCTCCGTTCATTGATGCGCGTCACACGCACCGGGTGGGCGAAAGGGCGTTTCCGGCCCGGGCATCACGCAGCAACCGAAAGGAATCACCATGGCGGAGATGAAGACGTATACGGGCGGTTGCCACTGTGGACAGGTCCGCTACGAGGCCACCACGGACCTGGCGCAGGTGGTCACCTGCAACTGTTCCATCTGCCACAAGCTGGGCGCGGTGCTGACGTTCGTCCCGCCGGAGCAGTTCAAGTCGCTCTCTGGCGCGGACGTGGTGAAGACCTACCAGTTCAACAAGAAGGTCATCAAACACCTGCACTGCCCGACCTGCGGCGTGCAGTCCTACTCCACCGGCAAGGGCCCGGACGGCAAGGACATGTTCGCCGTCAACCTGCGCTGCGTGGACGGCGTGGACCTGTCCACGCTCAAGCCCTTCCACTACAACGGCCGGGACGCTTAAGCCCGGCGCACGCGCCAGATCAGGCCCCCTGCGAGGAGGGCCGCCGTGGAAGGAGCGGCCCAGGGAAGGGACCTCCGGAGCCGGTGCTCCCAGACGTCCACCCGGTCCGCCAGGAGCAACAGCATCCAGTGGCCGGGCTTGTGGTCCGGCTTCGCGTAGGCCGCCTTTCGTAGCAGACCGCTCAGCCCCTTCGGAGGCTGGGCGGTGCCGAACACCGGCGGCATCTCCTTGCGGCCGGCGTGCTTGAACACCGGCACCTCCGCGTGCTGCGGCGCGATGGGCACGCGCGCGCCGGCCAGCGGCCTGGGGGCCGTCTCCATGGGGACGCCCGGGCGGTTGGCGGGGTCCTGGTCCACGGCCCGCGCCGGCCTCGCCCGGGACTTCGGGGCGCCGTTCTTCGCGCGGCGCTGCTTGTGCGGCGTCTTCTGGGGCATGCGTGCCTCCTGATTGCGAGCGGATGAAGTCAGTCGTTCACGCGTGGCCGTGCGGCATCAGCACGCACTTCACACACCCGTCGCGCTTCTGCGCGAACAGGTGGTAGGCGTCCGGCGCCTGCTCCAGCGGGAAGCGGTGGGTGATGATGGCCTTCGCGTCGATGCGGCCCTTCTGGATGTGCTCCAGCAGGTGCGGCATGTACCGGCGCGTGTTCGCCTGGTTCATGCGCAGCGTCAGGCCCTTGTTCATCGCGGTGCCAATGGGCACGAAGTTCCACGGCGGCCCGTACACGCCGATGATGGAGACGTTGCCGCCCTTGCGCACGGAGTTGATGCACCACTCGATGACGGTGGGCGCGCCGGCCTCCAGCTTCAGCCCCAGGCCCAGCACGCGGTGCGCGCGCGACCCTTCGGCCTCCATGCCCACCGCGTCGATGCAGACGTCGGGGCCCCGGCCTTCGAACATCTCCTTGAGGTACAGGACGATGTCTCCCACCTCCTTGAAGTTCACCGTCTCCACGTTGGCGAACTTCCTGGCGAACTCCAGGCGGTACGGCACGTGGTCCACCGCCACCACGCGGCCCGCGCCCATCAGCCACGCGGACTTCATGGCGAAGAGGCCCACCGGGCCCGCGCCGAAGACGACGACCGTCTCACCGGCCTTGATTTCACCCATCTCCGCGGCCTGGTAGCCGGTGGGAAGGATGTCGGAGAGGAAGAGGACGGACTCGTCGTCCATGTCGTCCGGAATCTTCATGGGCCCCACGTCCGCGAAGGGCACGCGCACGTACTCCGCCTGGCCTCCGTCGAAGCCGCCCGTGGTGTGCGAGTAGCCGTAGACGCCGGAGGCCACGTCGCTGCCGGGGTTGCTGTTCTCACAGTTCCCGGTGAGGCCGCGCTGGCAGTAGAAGCAGGTGCCGCAGGAGATGTTGAAGGGCACCACCACGCGGTCGCCCTTCTTCAGCTGCGACACCTCCTTGCCCACCTCCTCCACCACGCCGGTGAACTCGTGGCCGAAGGTGCAGCCCACGCGCGTGTCCGGCACCAGGCCGTGCAACAGGTGCAGGTCCGACCCGCAGATGGCGGCGCGGGTGACCTTGAGGACGACGTCCTGGGGGTGCTCGATGCGGGGATCGGGCTTCTGCTCCACCTGGACGCGGTAGGGGCCCTGGTACGTGAGTGCGCGCATGCGGGGTGATTCCTCCGTTCCCTTACGGGTGAGGACGCTCGCGCGGTAAGACAAGGGACGGTGCGCTCCCGGCCCTCGCTCGGCTAGCTGTCCTCCGGCGGTGCGAAGGTGCCCACGGGCGCCTCGGACGCGCGCCACAGGTACCAGCTCACCACGCTGCGGAAGGGGCGCCAGCGCTCGCCGTACGCGAGCAGCGCCTTGGGCTTGGGCTGTTCCTTCAGGTTGTGCAGCACCATGAAGCCCTTGCGCACGCCGTAGTCATCCACGGGGAGCACGTCCGGCCGGCCCAGGCGGAAGATGAGCAGCATCTCCACGGTCCACTGGCCAATGCCGCGCACCTGCGTGAGGTGTTCAATCAGGTCCTCGTTGGACATGCGGCGCACGCGCGCCAGGGGCGGCACCGTGCCGTCCACCGTCTTGCGCGCCAGGTCCTGCATGGCCAGCAGCTTGTTCGCGGACAGCCCGGCCTCGCGCAGCGTGGCATCCGGCAGCGCCAGCAGCTTCTGGGGCGTGAAGTCCTTGCCCTTCCCCACCCGCTCACAGACGCGCCCGAAGATGGTCGCCGCCGCGCGGCCGTGGAGCTGCTGGTAGACGATGGAGTGCGCCAGCGCCTCGAAGGGGCTGTGCAGCGGCGTCCGCGTGAAGCGGAACGCCCCAATCTTCTTGAAGAGCGTGCCCAGCACGGGGTCCGCGCGCACCAGGGCGCGGCGCGCGGCGGGCGTGAAGGCATCCGGCAGCAACACGGGGGTGGACACAGGAGCGCGCGGCATGGGCCGCATGCTGCCCGGCCCCATGCCACGCGCAAAGCCCCGTGTTGCTTCGGACGCGGCGCGCTAGACGGGCGCGGCGTGCTCCGTCTCTTCCGGCACGTCGTTGCGAGGCTCGCCTTCCATCAGCGAGTCGTATTCCTCCTCCAGCTGGATGCCCAGGTCGTCGAGCTGATCCTTCGTCAGAATCTTCCGCGCCTCCTTGAAGAGGTCCTTCTCCTCCTCCTCGACGTGGTGCTCCACCTGCTCCTGGAGGACCTTCATCTTCGCGTCGAACTCCTCGTCGGACGCGTCCATGTCCAGCAGGTCCGCGATGAGGCGCTTGACGGAGAGGTGCTCCTCCACGGCCTCGCGCAGGTCGTCCTCCGTCTCGTCCTTCTTCATCGCCGGATAGAAGTACAGCTCCTCAATCTTGGCGTGCGCGCCCAGCCGGTCGGCGATCTGCTCGAACAGCTCCTGGCGCTCCTCGTCGGCGTCGTCCGACAGCTTCTCGTACTTCTTGAAGAGCTTGGACACCTCTTCGTGCTGCTGCTTGAGCAACTCCAGCGCGTTCATCCCTGCCCCCGTGAATGACTGAAGTGGATGTGCAGATAGATGGGGGTGGGCCCGCCCGAATGGAAGCCCACCCGCACGCACTTCTCACTTCACCGGCAGCTTGCGCGACGGCAGGTCCTTCACGGCGGGGCCGTTGAGCACGCGGCCCGTGGGGCTGAAGCGGCCGCCGTGGCAGGGGCAGTCCCAGGAGCGCTCCGCGTTGTTCCAGTGCACGTGGCAGCCCAGGTGCGTGCACACCGGGGACACCGCGTGCGGGGTGCCGTCCTCCTCGCGGTAGACGGCCACCTTGCGGCCATCCACCTCCAATATCTTCCCCTCGCCCGGCGCCACGTCCGCCAGGTGGTGTCCGTCCGGCTTGGACAGCCGGTCCGCGACGAAGCGGAAGGCCACCTCCGCGTTCTCCTGGATGAAGTCCTTGGCGCCCGCCTTGGGCTTCACGCGGCCGGCGTCGTACAGCGCGGCGTAGGGGTTCTCGTTGCCGAGGATGAGGTCCGACAGCAACATGCCCGCCAGCGTGCCGAACGTCATGCCCGTGCCGGAGAAGCCGGTGGCCACGTACACGTGGCGGCTGCCCACGTTGCGGCCGATATAGGGCAGCCCGTCCGCGGGCTCGATGACCTGGCCGGACCAGCGGTGGGTGATGCGCCGCACGGGGAAGCGGTCGCGCGTGTACGCCTCCAGCGCGGCGAAGCACGACTCGGTGTCCTCCTCGGTGCCGACCTTGTGGTCCTCGCCGCCCACGATGACGTAGGACACGCCGTCCACCTTCTGGGTGCGGATGTAGTGATACGGGTCGCGGCTGTCGTAGTACTGGCCCGGCTCCAGCGGCCCCTCCAGCGGCGCGGCCACCGCGTAGGTGCGGTACGGGTAGAGCTTGGTGTGCATGGCCACGCGGTTGAGCGGCGTGGTGGTGGCCTCCACCACGGCCTTGGCCGTCACCGTGCCCTTTTCCGTGACGACGCGGCAGGGCGTGCCGTCGTGGATGTCCACGGCCTGGGTGTTCTCGAAGAGGTGGCAGCCGGCGCCCGGGATCCGGTCCGCCAGCGCGAGCAGGTACTCGCGCGGGTGGAACAGCGCCTGATCCTCCACGCGCAGCGCGCCCTTCACCGGGAAGGGCAGCGGGACCTCCTTGGTGAACGTCGCCAGGAGCCCCGCCTGTTTCGCCGCGGACACCTCCAGCAGCAGCTCCCTCAGCTCGCTCTCCGTCTCCGCGTAGCGGTAGCCCGGCGCGCGGGTGAAGCCGCACTCGATGCCCAGCGTCTCCACCAGGGACGCAATCTGTTCAATGGCGGCCCGGCTGGAGGACGCGGCCAGGTGGGCCCCCTTCTCACCGAAGTCCTTCGTGAGCGTGGTGTACGGCGTGTCCAAGAGCTCCGTGAGGTGCGCGGTCGTCTGCCCTGTCTGACCGGAGAGGACGCGGTGCATCTCCAGCACGGCCACCTTCTTGCCGGCGCGCTTGAGCAGCCAGGCGGCCGTCAGGCCCGCGATGCCTCCGCCGATGATGGCCACGTCCACCTCCACGTCACCGGAGAGGGCGGGGAAGTCCCGGGGAGGCGTCGTCACCGTCCAGAGGGATTTGTGCTGGCGCTCGTCGTTCATGACGGAAGGCTAGGAATGCGCTCCCCCGGGCATAAGCCACGCCTGCCGAGCCCCGCCCGCCCGGCTGCCCAGCGCCGGGTGTATGCGATCCAACAGAGCCCGGCCCCGGGTGTTGGTCAGTCAGGGGGCGGGCGCTGACGGGG
>NZ_RAWL01001252.1:0-419 GCF_003668885.1 Corallococcus sp. AB049A
AGCGTGCACCGGCCAAGATTGAAGTCCTGAATGACACGCACGGCGAGCTGGTTCGGCTCTACCGCGTGGTGGCCAATCACCTGGACGAGTTCGTTCGGCACTTCCGTTGGTCACTGACCAGCCGGGAAATGTACCGGTGGGCTCAGCTGCAGCACGTCGAAACGCTGACTGATATCCAGCGCGCCGCGCGGTTCTACTACCTGCAGAAGCTGAGCTTCGGTGGAAAGGTGGACGGGCAGTCGCTGGGCGTTGGCCCGACGGCGACAAAACGCATCAACCTGCTCCGACTGGAACAGGATCTGAGTGATGCCCACCTCCGGCTACAGGGGGTGGTGATCGAGCAGCTGACTTGGCAGCGGTGTATCGAGAAGTACGATCGGCCCGAAACGTTGTTCCTGCTCGATCCTCCGTACTGGGAG
>NZ_RAWL01001253.1:0-419 GCF_003668885.1 Corallococcus sp. AB049A
ACACACTTACAACTCGTGGAAATATATGCATCCATTCGATCCCATCCCCGCCTACAGTACCTCGAATTTGGTCTCGATGGTCACGTAAAGCCGATGGCGCTGTTACGCGCTCTGATATCGACGTCCACCACCCGGTTACCAAGCTTGCAACATCTCAGCATCAAGTTTCCCTTACGCACGATTTCGAAGTGGTCGGATCGTCATTGTTTCGCGTTCTTGCCCTTCAAGAGGCGCTCGTGCATACCCATACCTTCCACCCAAGAGGTCGATGTTCTGCCTCTGGCCCTTGAACATCTCAGCACAGCTACCTATGAGCCTCTAGTGACGGACAAAGTTGCTCCTCGCCTGCAACTTTTCAGGGTCAATCTGGTGGGCGATGGCCCGTTGGTCGTTCATCCATCCTCATCGTTTCTGGAGAC
>NZ_RAWL01001254.1:0-419 GCF_003668885.1 Corallococcus sp. AB049A
GTCCATACATCTTGCCAAAGAAAGTGAGTCAGCCTCGGCAGGGGATGAAACAAGGGATGCACCACAAACAAAAAACCAAAAACCAAAAACCAAAAACCAAAAACTAAAAACTCCTACATATTCCGCCGATACTGCCCCCCCACCTCAAACAACGCATGCGTGATCTGCCCCAGCGAGCAAACCCGCACCGCGTCCATCAGCACCGCAAACACGTTCTGATCGTCAATCACCGCGCGCTGCAGGCGCTGCAGCATGGCCGGGGCTTCCCCGGCATGCCGAGCATGAAAATCCTGCAGCCGCGCGAGTTGGCTCTGCTTTTCTTCCTCGCTGGAACGCGCCAGTTCAATGTGCGGCGGCACCACGCTATCGGCGTCTGGGTTGCGGAACGTATTCACACCGATGATCGGCAGCGAGCCATC
>NZ_RAWL01001255.1:0-419 GCF_003668885.1 Corallococcus sp. AB049A
GGCCAGGTCCATGCGGAAATCCAGCAGCTGGATGCGCGCCTCGGCCGGCAGCGCCGTGTCCTGCTGCTGGAAGATCGTCACCGGCTCACGCGCACCCAGCACCACCTGCGCCGGCTGCCGCCAGCGGGTCACGCGCTGCAGGTAGTGACCTTCCACATCATTGGCAGCCACCTCGGCCACCAGGGCGCGCCAACCACCGAGGCGGCCGCGCTCGACGTTCATGCGGTTGCCGCTGCGCCGCGCCAGGTCGCGTACCCAGTCCGGCAGGCCACCACACAGGCGCGCATTGCGCAGCGCGCGGCCATAGCTGGGATGCCCGAAGAACAGTTCATCGCCACCGTCACCGGTCAGTGCCACCGGCTTGCGCGCCCCCAGCAGTTCACTGGCCAGCAGCGTCGGCAGCTGCGAGGCGTCGGCGA
>NZ_RAWL01001256.1:0-419 GCF_003668885.1 Corallococcus sp. AB049A
GGCATATCTCAGCACTTGGGACCATCGGAGTGCATCTGTACTGATTTCATAAGCAGAATTGTATCGGACGCTGCGAGTCGCCCATTCTTTCTGATTTGAACCTACACTCTGCTCGAGAGCATTCAGAGGAAGATGCAATGCAGTTCATAGTCGACGGACCGGACATCCGAGAAGCACTTCTGCAGGCACACGAAGAGGGGCGAGTAGTCTTCTTCTGCGGCGCCGGAGTCTCTTACCCTTCAGGGCTACCTGGCTTCAAAGGGCTGGTTGAACAGATCTACGAATTGAATGGGACATCATTCACGGATATCGAGCGTGCCGCCTTCGATCGTTCAAAGTTCGACGCGACTCTCGATCTGCTTGAAAGGAGACTGCCTGGGCAGCGATTGGCAGTACGACGCGCCCTAGCGAGATCGTTG
>NZ_RAWL01001257.1:0-418 GCF_003668885.1 Corallococcus sp. AB049A
TCGCTCGCTTGATAGCGAACTTTCGGATGAGCGGCGTATTTATCGTTGGGTGAGCGATAGCCGAGCGCGCAAGCGACGACGGCCGTGTAGCCTCGATCGCTCAGGTTCAAAACGTTGTTGTATGCGTCTGTGTCGAAGCCTTCCATCGGGCAGGCGTCGATCCCCAGAAGCGCGGCCGATTCCAGAAGGAAGCCAAGCGCGATGTACACCTGGCGTGCGTTCCACTGGTCATGCGTGCCTCGTGCCTTTTCCGCGGTACCCAAAATCATCCCGCGATAGCCGCCGAGCGCTTCGGCCGGCGTCGCCCTCGCTGCCGCCGCAGACTGGATGAATTTGTCGACGAAGGCCGTGTCGATCTCTTTTCGAACGCAGAGCACGACATAGTGCGAACATTCGACAGGTTGTGGTTGATTCCAAC
>NZ_RAWL01001258.1:0-418 GCF_003668885.1 Corallococcus sp. AB049A
AGCCAGACCACGGCGTCCAAGTCCAGGTGGTTGGTGGGCTCGTCGAGCAGCAGCAGGTCGGATGGACACATCAGCGCCTGGGCCAGATTCAGACGCATGCGCCAGCCGCCGGAGAAGCTCGCCACGGGTTGCGTGGTCTGCGCCATCGTGAAACCGAGACCGAGCAGCAGCGCCTGCGCACGCGCCGGTGCGGTGTAGCCGTCGGCATCGGCAAAGGCCGTGTGGGCTTCGGCCTGCGCATGGCCGTCGTGCGCCGCTTCTGCTGCGGCGAGCCGGCGTTCGATGTCGCGCAGGCGGGTATCGCCGTCGAGGGTGTAGTCGAGCGCGCTGCGGTCGACTGCCGGCGTTTCCTGCGCCACGTGCGCGACCTGCCAGGTGGGCGGGATGGCGACTTCGCCGCCGTCGGCGTGCAATTCGC
>NZ_RAWL01001259.1:0-418 GCF_003668885.1 Corallococcus sp. AB049A
CCTCTTTCTAGCTCGCTCCTTCCGGTGACGGACTTCCACTCGCAACCCGCTGCACCCACCCAGCATCGCCACTCGCCGCTTGCGCGCGCCGGGCTGGGGTGGTTCGTGCTGCTGGTCGTCTACGCAAGCCTGTATCCGTTTGCCGGCTGGACAGACACCGGCGTGTCGCCGTTCGCCTTCCTGAGCGCACCGCTGCCGCGCTACAACACCGCCTTCGACATGCTCACCAACGTGTGGGGCTACATGCCGCTGGGCATGCTGACGGTGCTGGCGCTGCATCCACGCATCACCGGCTGGCGCGCGGTCTTGCTGGCGCTGCTGGCGGGGTTGCTGCTCTCCGGCGCGATGGAGGCGATCCAGACCTATCTGCCCACGCGCGTGTCCTCCAATGTCGATCTGGCCACGAACACGCTGGGCG
>NZ_RAWL01001260.1:0-418 GCF_003668885.1 Corallococcus sp. AB049A
CGCATGGCCACCGCGCCGGTGACGAGGTACTGCGGCATATCGCGGCGACATTGCGCACCTTTGCCCGGCCCGGTGATACGCCCGCGCGGCTGGGGGGCGATGAGTTCGTGGTGCTGCTGCGCGACTGCGCACCCGTCGATGCGATGCACGTGGCCGAGCGGGTGCGCCTGCACCTGCTGGAGGCCGCGCAGCAGGCCACGCCGGGCGTGGAGTTCAGCGTCAGTATCGGCATTGCCGCCACACCGCGTGGCGGCAGTGTCGAGGACTGGTTGGCACTGGCCGACCGCGCGCTGTACCACGCCAAGCGGCAGGGCAAGAACACGGCCAGCTACGGCGAGTGAGTGCGGCACCGCCGCCGCCGAACGAGGGTGAAATGCCCGTTCATCCTGCACGCGGAATCGGCATGCCAATCCTCTAC
>NZ_RAWL01001261.1:0-417 GCF_003668885.1 Corallococcus sp. AB049A
GGCTTCGATGGCGATGTGATGGGCCTGCAGGCCGGTCTCGACGTGTGGGCTGCGGCGTCTGACAACCACCGCAACCAGATCGGCGTATTCGTTGGCCGCACCCGCGCGCAGGGCAAGACCACGGGTCTGGCACTGGGCTGGGAGAACGTGCAGGTAGGCCAGAACCGCCTGGATGACAAGCACGTGGGCCTGTACTGGACCTTCACCGATAGCAGTGGGGGTTACATCGACGCCGTGGCGATGCAGAGCCGCTACGACGGCCGCGTGCGTTCCTCGCGTGGGCTCGGCTTCGGCCTGAGCGGCGACGGTACCAGCGTGTCGGTGGAGGCGGGCAAGCCGCTGCTGCACTTCGGGCAGTCCGCATGGTGGCTGGAACCGCAGGTGCAGGTGATCTGGCAGCGCACTTCGCTGGATGAC
>NZ_RAWL01000127.1:0-20610 GCF_003668885.1 Corallococcus sp. AB049A
GGGCAGGGGCCGCGCGCGCGGCCCCTGCCCCCTCCGCGAACGCGGGCTCCAGCGCCTCGGACATCCTGGATGAAATCCTCGCGGGCGGCACGCCCACCAACGAGTGGACGGAGGAGGACCTGGTCCGCCTGCAGACGGTGCAGCAGAACCAGGAGAAGAGCTCCAAGATTCTGCGCGCCCTGCTGGAGCTCGTCTTCGAGAAGGGCACCGTGCAGCAGCGCGAGCTGGCCGCGCGCATGCGCGTCTGACTTTGGAGTTTGTCTTCAGCCCACCTCGCGCAGCTCGCGCGCGGTGAGCCCCAGCAGCGTGAGGATGGTGTCCAGCCCGCCGGCGGAGATGGACGTGTCGGCGGCCTCACGCAGCTTCGGCTTGGCGCGGAAGGCGATGCCCAGGCCCGCCTTCTCCAGCATCAGCAAGTCGTTGGCCCCGTCGCCCACGGCGATGACCTGCTCCAGCAGGATGCCCTCCTGCTTCACCAGCGTCTCCAGCAGCTCCGCCTTGCGGCGCGCGTTGACGATGGTGCCCACGGTGCGGCCGGTGAGCTTGCCGTCCTGGACCTCCAGCGCGTTGGAGTACGCGAAGTCGATGCCCAGCCGCTTCTGGAGCGCCTCCGCCGCCACGGAGAAGCCGCCGCTGATGACCGCGGTGCGGTAGCCCAGGCGCCGGAGCACGCGCATCAGCGTCTCCGCGCCCTCCGTGAGCGGCAGGTTCGCGGCCAGCTCGTGCAGCACGCGCGCGTCCAGCCCCGCGAGCAGCGCCACGCGCTGGCGCAGGGATTCGTCGTAGTCCATCTCCCCGTGCATCGCGCGCTCGGTGATGGCGGCCACCTTCGCGTGGACGCCGTACGCGCGCGCCAGCTCGTCGATGACCTCGATGCGGATGAGCGTGGAGTCCATGTCCATCACCACCATCCGCTTGCCGCGCCGGTAGAGGCTCTCGCGCTGGAGCGCCACGTCGAAGGTGGGGCTCGCCATGGACAGCGCCAGGAGCGCGCGCTTGAGCGCCGTGGCATCCGCGTCCGGCGGCAGCGTGACGTGCAGCTCCACCGCCGCGAGCGGCGTCTCGCTCAGCCGGGTGATGCGCTCCACGCGCGCGTGGCCCGCCACCAGCTCCCGCGTCAGCGCGTGCACGTCGCGCACGCCCAGCGCCTTGCCCACCGCGGTGACGACGTAGCGCAAGGGCTCCGGGCCCACGGGCTCGGCGGACGGAGGCACCGCGCGCACGTCCACCGTGACGCCCAACTCCCGGGCCAGCTCGGGCAGCCCCTGAAGGGCCTCCCCTCCGGGGAGGCGCACCCAGAGGGCCAGGGTGAGCAGGCCCTGCACCACGACCTGCTCCACGTCGAGCAGCTCCGCGCCCGCCTGCGCGAGCAGGCCGGTCAAACGAGCGGTGGTATCGGGGCCGTCCCTGCCGGTGACGGTGAGGAGGACGCTGTCGGAGGAGCGCGTGGACATGGGCGCCGGCACTCTGACAGGTCTCCGCGGGGACGGGCGAGTCCGTCCATCCAGGGACGGGCGGGCCTCACGAAGAGGCCCGCCTGCCCTGCCAACGACTACTCCTGCGGATCCGAAGACAGGATGAGCGAGCCGCGCTCCAGGAACTCGCGCTCCGGGAAGGCCTTGTAGAAGTCCGCCAGCATCGCGTCCACGTCGGGGTAGCGCTGCTCGCGGCGGTCCTGCGTGGCCTTGTCGAAGAGCTGATCCAGCCCGCTGGGCGCCTCCGGGTTCACCTCCGAGGGCAGCGGCGAGCGGCGGCCCGGAATCTGACCGGTGAACATCTCGTAGAGCAGGATGCCCAGCGCGTACACGTCCGCGGACGGGCCCGCCTCCTGGACGCCCTTGTTCATCAGCTCCGGCGCCATGTAGACCATGCCGCCCGTGCCCACGAACACCTGGGGCATGCCCTTCGTCGCGTCCACCTCCACCACGCGGCTCATGCCGAAGTCGGCGAGCTTCGCGTTGCCGTACGCGTCGAAGAGGACGTTCTCCGGCTTGATGTTGTGGTGCGTGAGCCCCGCCGCGTGCGCGGCCTTCAGGCCGTACGCCAGCTGCAGGAAGGTGCGCAGCGCGTGCTGCACGTCAATGCCCTTGCCGCCGGCCGCCTCCAGCCGCTCCTTCAGGCTGCCGCGCATCAGCTCCACCACGAAGTAGGGCCGCGCCGAGTCCACGTTCTGGTCGAGGATCTGCACCACGCCCGGGTGGCGCACCTGCGCCTGCGCGCACAGCTCCTTCTTCAGGCGCTTGAGGACCTCACCGCGCTGCAGGAAGGAGAAGTAGCCGAAGATGTCCTTCAGCTCCTTGATGCAGATGTCCAGGCCCAGGGCGTTGTAGCGGCCCTTGAAGACCGTCCCCAGCGGCCCCGTGCCGATGGGGTCGAACTTCTGGTAGCGCAGGTCCAGGTCGCTGGAGCCCTTCGCGGCGGCAGCGGCGGCGGGAACCGGGGCCGCGGGAGCGGGAGTCGTGGCGGAAGGGGGCATTGGAGCGGGCGCGGCGGAGAGCGGAGGGGTGATGATGAGCGGCTGGGACGCGCTGGGAGCCGGCGCGGTCACCACGATGGGCTGGGACGCCGGAGCCGGCGGCAGCCCGATGAAGGTCTCCCGGCGTCCTTCCGCCGAACCTTCCGGACGCGCCGGCTGGGAGGGCGGCGGCGCGATGGGCGACGGCTGGGCGGCGGGCTGCATCTGCGTCGCGGCCTGCCCCAGGTCCAGCGCCGGCATCGCCACGCGCTGCGTGCGCGACGGCGGCATGGGTGGCGGGGACACCGGGACCGGCGTCGCGGCCGAGGCCAGGGAGGACGGATCCACCTCCGTCTCGTCCAGCAGCAGCTCCGGCGGCGGCGGCGGGACGCTCATCGGTTCGTCCTCGTCCAGCGGGCGGCCGATGTGCGTGGCGTCCTCCGCCGGGAGGAGCTGATCCGCGAAGAAGTCGTCGACCTCCGACGCGAACCGGTCCTGCAGGTCGCCCTCCACCACCCGCTCACCCGTTTCGGTGAGCTTCAGCTGGGCCTCGCGGTCCATGGCGATGTAGTGGAACTTGCGCAGGAAGAAGAAGTAGCTGTCGAACTCCAGCGAGACGGACGGCTCGAGGGCGGCCTTGACGTCGGCCAGCTTGTTCGAGCGTCCCAGGCGGCCGTTCTCCCGCAGATTCTGCAGGATGAGCAGCGCCTCGCCACTGACGGTGTCACGATGGATGGCGGGCTTCGTCATGGGTGCGCGGACTCTACGCGGCACCCGCCCGGCGCATCAACAACGCCCGGCTCCTATCGGATGCGCAGGAGCTGCTTCACCGTCTCCAGCACCTCCACGAACCGCACAGGCTTGCGCAGGTAGATGTCCACCCCCAGCTGCATCGCCCGCTCCTGGGCCTCCTTGCCGCCCGCGGAGATCGCGATGACCGGGATGCCCTTGAGCTCCTCTTCCTCGCGGATGCGCTCCACCAGGGCGAAGCCATCCATCACCGGCATGTAGAGGTCCAGCATCACCAGGCTGAAGCGGTCCTCGCGCAGCCGCAGGAGGGCGTGGTGGCCGTCCGGGGCGAAATGGACCTCCAGCGGGACCTTGCCGTGCAGATCGTTGCTCGCGAGCTTCTTGAGCACGTAGCTGTACATCTCGATGATGTGCGGGTTGTCCTCGACGATGAGCACACGGTACCCGTCCTGCTCCTGAGGGGTCGCCGCGCTGTCGTTGGGTCCTGCCGCACTCAAGATGTCACCCAGTCGCCGCCGGTCCTGCTCGCTCTCCACACGGATGCCCACGCCGCCCGGCTGATCGGGCGCGGCGATGCGCACCCACGCCACCGTCCCGGCGACTTCTACCGGATCCAGCAGTCCCGGGAAAGAAAGTGCAAGCCGCAGCTCGTCCCCCACCGCGAACAGCTGCTCGGTCTGGACGAAGAACCCTCCGGCCGACAGGTTTTCCGTCACGTCCCGCAGCGGCCGGCCATGGGTGTAGTCCACCCGGAGGATGGTGGGGATACGAGGGTGCTGCCGCTGGTCCGCAGGGTCCAGGCTCATAACAAGGGGTTGAAATCGCTCGGTAATTTGCTGAGGGCGGTCCAGTCTACCGCCGAGGGTTTATGTTGACAACGAAGCCATTGCGGCAATACGTACGGCCCGCCATGGCGGAGCCCCTGTTCACTCCTGAAGAGCAGAAGAAGTTCGACGCGGGGATCGCGGAAATCCTCTCGCACTACCCCTCTGATCGCAAAAGCGCCGGCATGCTTCCCGCGCTGCGCCTGCTGCAGGACCTCAAGGGGTGGTTGCCTCCTGACGGTCTGCGGCTGGTGGCGAAGAATCTGGAAGTCACGCCGGAGCGCGCCTACGAGGTCGCCAGCTTCTACGTGATGTACCACCTCAAGAAGCCGGGCAAGTACGTCATCGACGTCTGCACGAACCTGTCCTGCTCGCTCTGGGGCGCGGAGAAGATGCTCGCGTACCTGGAGCAGAAGCTGGGCCTGTCCGCCGGGGAGACGAACGACAAGTTCACCCTGCGCGAGACGGAGTGCCTGGCGTCCTGCGGGACGGCGCCCTGCCTGCAGATCAACGAGGATCACCACGAGCGGCTGACCCAGGCGAAGCTGGACGCGATCCTGGCCAAGCTGTCGTGAGCCGCTCCTCCTCCCCCTTGCTTTCCTAGGACGTTCATCCATGGCCTCTACGGCAAAGGCGGTCGAACCCGTCATCTCGGCGGCCTGGGGCAAGCCCCAGTCCTGGACCCTGGACAGCTACCGCTCGCGCGGCGGCTACGACGGGCTCAAGCGCGCGCTCTCCATGGAGCCCGCCGCCATCATCGACGAGGTGAAGAAGTCCAACCTCCGCGGCCGCGGCGGCGCGGGCTTCCCCACGGGCATGAAGTGGAGCTTCGTCCCCAAGGACAGCCCCAAGCCCAAGTACCTGGCCGTCAACGGCGACGAGTCCGAGCCGGGCACCTTCAAGGACCGCTACATCCTGGAGAACGACCCGCACATGATGCTGGAGGGCATCGCCATCGCGTCGTACGCGCTGGGCGTGCACACCTGCTACGTGTACCTGCGCGGCGAGTTCAAGTTCCAGGCGGAGCGCACCCAGGCGGCCATTGATGAAGCCTACAAGGCCGGCATCTTCGGCAAGTCGCTGATGGGCAAGGAGGGCTTCGCGCTCGACTGCTACGTCGTCCGCGGCGCCGGCGCGTACATCTGCGGCGAGGAGACGGCGCTCCTGGAGTCCCTGGAGGGCAAGAAGGGCTGGCCCCGCCTGAAGCCCCCGTTCCCCGCGGTGGTGGGCCTGTTCGGCAGCCCCACGGTGGTGAACAACGTGGAGACGCTCGCCAGCGTGCCGTCCATCCTCGCCAAGGGCGCGGAGTGGTACGCGAAGCTGGGCACGGACAAGTCCGGCGGCACGCACCTGGTCTGCCTGTCCGGCTCCGTGAACCGCCCCGGCGTCTACGAGGTGGGGATGCACACCACCATCCTGGAGCTGATCCACGACGACAAGTACGGCCAGGGCATGCCCAAGGGCCGCAAGGTCAAGGCGGTCATCCCGGGCGGCTCCTCGGCGCCGGTGCTGGGCGCGGACGAGCTGGACGTGGCGCTGGAGTTCGAGGCGCTGAAGATGAAGCAGACGATGGCCGGCTCCGGCGGCGTCATCGTGATGGACGACGCCACCTGCATGGTGCGCAGCCTCTGGCGCGTGGCCCGCTTCTACGCGGAAGAGTCCTGCGGCCAGTGCACCCCGTGCCGCGAGGGCACGCCCTGGCAGACGCGCCTGCTGCGCAAGATCGAGGAAGGCCGCGCGGAGATGAGCGACATCGACATGCTGTCGAACGTCGCCTCCTCCATCGCGCCCTACCCGCCCATTGGCCTGGGCAACACCATCTGCGCGCTGGGTGACGCGGCGGCGCTGCCCACGCACTCCTTCCTCATGCGGTTCCGGGACGAGTTCGAGGCTCACGTTCGGGAGCACCGCTGCCCGTACGGTGACCACCCCTGGGGTTCCTTCGGAGACTGGTCTTGAACATCGAATTGGTTCTCTTCGGCGTCTTCGCCGTCATGACGCTGCTGTCGGCGGGGATGGTCATCACCGCGCGGAGCCCCATCAACTCCGCCATGGCCCTGGTGTCGACGTTCTTCTTCCTGGCCGGCATCTACGTGCTGCTCTGGGCGCACACGGTGGCCGCAATCCAGGTGCTCGTCTACGCGGGCGCCATCATGGTGCTCTTCCTCTTCGTCATCATGCTGCTCAACCTGGGTGACGCCCCCCACCGCGGCAAGCCGTCCGCGACGCGGCTGCTGGGCGGCGCGTCCGCGCTGGGCCTCCTGGCCGTGCTGGCCGTGACGCTGGGCCGGATGAACGCGCAGCCCGCGCAGCTGGACGCGAAGGG
Organism: Corallococcus sp. AB049A; assembly: GCF_003668885.1. Lineage (NCBI taxonomy): Bacteria > Pseudomonadati > Myxococcota > Myxococcia > Myxococcales > Myxococcaceae > Corallococcus > Corallococcus sp. AB049A. The sequence continues at coordinate 6,356 of NZ_RAWL01000127.1, forward strand.
CCAGGCGGCGTTCGGCACCCTGGCGTCCATCGGCGAGACCATCTACACCACCTGGCTCTTGCCGTTCGAAGCGGTCAGCCTGCTCCTGCTGGTGGCCATGGTGGGCGCGGTGGTGGTGGCCAAGTCCCGCATCTGATCCCCCGCGACCTTCCGGACAACCCAATGGTCCCCATCACCTACTACCTCCTGCTGGCCGCGGCCCTCTTCTGCATGGGCATGTTCGGCGTGCTGGTGCGCACGAACGCGCTGGTCGTCTTCATGTGCGTGGAGCTGATGCTCAACGCGGTCAACCTCACGTTCCTGGCCTTCGCGCGCATGCACGGCGAAGGGACCGGGCACGTGTCCGCCTTCTTCGTCATCGCCGTGGCGGCCGCGGAAGCGGCCATCGGTCTGGCCATCGTCATCGCGGTCTTCCGCAGTCGCGGCTCCGTGAACGTCGACGACATCCGGACGATGAAGCACTAACGCCCCGTCACCCCTGAGCACACCCATGGACGGATCCCTCGTCGAGTTCTTCAGAACCGCACCCATCCCCCCAGATGTGTTCAGCCCCTCGCTGGGGTTGATCATCCTGCTGCCGCTCCTGGGCGCGTTCGTGTGCGGCGTGTTCGGCAAGTGGCTGGGCCGCGCCAACGTGCACCTGGTGGCGTGCTCCGCCATCGCCGGCGCCTTCGTGCTGAGCGTGCTGGCCTTCTGGGCCACCAGCGACGCGGCCGGCGGGCGCGTGGTGAGCATGGCCAACCCGTTCGGCATCGAGCGGGACACCATCCGCTACGCCATCGCGCACGACTACGGCACGTGGTTCGCCGCCGGTGACTTCCGGGTGAACTTCGGCCTGCTGGTGGACCACCTGTCGGGCATCCTGCTGCTCATCATCACGGGCGTCGGCTTCCTCATCCACCTGTACTCCACCAGCTACATGGAGCACGACGATGGGTACTGGCGCTTCTTCGCGTACCTGAACCTCTTCGTCGCCGCGATGCTCACGCTGGTGATGGCCGACAACCTGGTCCTGCTCTTCGTGGGCTGGGAGGGCGTCGGCATGGCCAGCTACCTGCTCATCGGCTTCTGGTACACGGACAGCGCGAAGGCGTGGGCGGGCCGCAAGGCGTTCGTCACCAACCGCATCGGTGACTTCGCGTTCCTCATCGCCACGTTCCTGCTCATCCTCACGGTGAGCGCCTTCAACCGCCAGGCGGACCCCCGGGACTACAACGCGGCGTCCACGTCGCGCGCCCGCTACGAGCAGGGCATCGCCCAGAAGGGCCCCGTCACCTTCAAGGGCCTGGAGAAGCTGGCCCTGGCCCTGCCGGAAGGCACGGGCGGCGCGGTGTCCCTGGCCACGCCCATCGAGTCCGGGCCGCTGTCCGGCTACACCTTCGGCGGCGTGATGACGTCCATCATGCTGCTCTTCCTCCTGGGCGCCGCGGGCAAGAGCGCGCAGCTGCCGCTGTACGTCTGGCTGCCGGACGCGATGGCCGGCCCGACGCCGGTCTCCGCGCTCATCCACGCCGCCACGATGGTGACCGCGGGCGTGTACCTGTTCTGCCGCATGAGCGCGCTGCTCGTGCTGTCCCCCACCGCCATGGCGACCATCGCCATCGTGGGCGCGCTCACGTCGCTCTTGGCGGCGCTCATCGCGTTCGCCCAGGACGACATCAAGAAGGTGCTCGCCTACTCCACGGTGTCCCAGCTGGGCATCATGTTCATGGGCGTGGGCATGGGCGTCTTCTGGGCCGCCGCGATGCACCTGATGACGCACGCGTTCTTCAAGGCCTGCCTCTTCCTGGGCGCCGGCAGCGTGATGCACGGCAACGGGGACGAGACGGACATCAAGAAGCTGGGCGGCCTGTGGAAGGAGATGAAGTGGACGCACGCCACGTTCCTCATCTCCACGCTGGCCATCACGGGCATCTTCCCCATCATGTCCGGCTTCTTCTCCAAGGACGCCATCTTCCACGGCGTGCACCACAACCACCTGCACGGCCTGGAGTGGGTGTCCGGCTTCGTCTACGTGCTGGGCCTGCTCATCACCGCCTCCACGGCGTTCTACATGTCGCGCGTCTACCTGCTCACCTTCACGGGCAAGCGGTCCCCGGAGGCGAAGCTGGCGCACGCCCATGAGAGCGCGTGGCACATGACGCTGCCGCTGGTCATCCTGGCGTTCCTCGCCTTCATCACCTTCGTGTACGCCCTGCCCCTGATGCCCCGCACGGGCGGCGGGACGCAGCCGGTGTTCGAGAACTTCCTGTCCCCCGTGCTGCGCCCGGCGGAGACGGTGGCCCGCGTGGCCCAGACGGTGAAGCTGGACACCAGCGTGCCTGGCGTCGGCGACTACGCGTTCGCGTGGATGTGGGCGCTCCTGGGCGGCGGCGCGGCCGCGTTCGCCTACCTGAAGTTCTTCCCGTCGCGGGTGGGCCAGCCGGTGCCGGCGTTCGCGCGCGCGGTGCGCCGCACGGCGCTCAACAAGTTCTACGTGGATGAGCTCTACGAGTTCATCCTCATCCGGCCGGTGAAGTTCGTGGCCTTCATCCTCTTCCGCGTGGTGGACGCGCTCGTCATCGACACGGTGCTGGTGCGAGGCACCGCGTACGTCACGGAGAAGGTGGGCCTCGGGCTGCGCCGGCTCCAGACGGGTGACGCGCAGGCCTACGCCGCCATCATGGCGCTCGCCATCCTGGGCGGCGCGGTCTACGCCCTCGTGCAGGTGCTTTCATGAGCTTCTTCGACACCCACCTGTTGAACGTCGTCATCTACCTGCCGCTCGTGTTCGCGGCGCTGGTGCTCGCGCTGCCCGCGTCTGAACACGGGCAGGTCCGCACCATCACCTTCGTGGGCATGCTGCTGGACCTGGTGTTCGGCGTCTGGGCGTACTTCCGCTTCGAGCCGTCCGGGGCGGAGTTCCAGATGGAGTACCGCGTCCCGTGGTTCCAGCAGTTCGGGATGAGCTACCACCTGGGCGTGGATGGCCTGGCGGTGAGCCTGCTGCTCCTGACGGTGTTCCTGGGCCCGCTGGTGGTGCTCGCCTCCACCACGTACATCCAGCACCGCATCAAGGAGTTCCACCTGGCGCTGCTGGTGCTCCAGACGACGATGCTGGGCGCGCTGGCGTCCATGGACGTCCTGCTCTTCTACATCTTCTTCGAGGCCATGCTCATCCCCATGTACCTGATGGTGGGTGTGTGGGGCGCCGAGGACCGCCGCATGGCGGCGGTGAAGTTCTTCCTCTACACGCTGGTCGGCTCGCTGCTGATGCTGGTGGCCATCGTGGCCGTGTACTTCATCAGCGGTGGCCCGGGCGTGCGCTCGTTCGACTACGGCACGCTCTACAACAACCTGCTGGCCGCCAATCAGCAGCTGGCCGCGTGCACCAACGGGGTGGAGGGCAACTGCGACTCCCTGACGGGGCTGGCCGCCACGCTGCACACCTACGGCCCGTGGATGTTCGCCGCGTTCGCGCTGGCGTTCGCCATCAAGGTCCCCATGTGGCCGGTGCACACCTGGTTGCCGGACGCGCACGTCCAGGCGCCGGTGGCGGGCTCCATGATTCTTGCCGGCGTGATGCTGAAGATGGGCACCTACGGCTTCTGGCGCTTCGCGATTCCGCTCTTCCCGGTGGCGGCGCACCAGGCCCGTCCGTTCCTCGCGGTGCTGGCGGTGATTGGCATCGTGTACGGCGCGCTGATGTGCCTGGCGCAGCGGGACATCAAGAAGCTCATCGCGTACTCGTCCGTCAGCCACCTGGGCTACTGCATGCTGGGCCTGCTCGCCGTCACCAGTGAGGGCGCCACGGGCAGCGCGTACCAGATGCTCAACCACGGCGTGTCCACGGGCGCGCTGTTCCTCCTGTTCGGCTTCCTCTACGAGCGCCGCCACACGCGCCTGATGTCGGACTACGGCGGCATCGCCAAGGTGATGCCGGTGTTCACCGCGGCGTTCGTCATCATCACCTTCTCGTCGGTGGCGGTGCCGGGCACCAACGGCTTCATCGGCGAGTTCCTGGTGCTGATGGGCACGTTCAAGAGCAGCCTGCCCCTGGGCTTTGGCGCGTTCGCCACGCTGGGCGTCATCCTGGGCGCGGCGTACATGCTGTGGATGGTGCAGAAGGTGTTCTTCGGCAGCATCACGCACCGGGAGAACCAGCACCTGCGCGACATGAACGTGCGCGAGATGCTCACCACGGCCCCCTTCATCGTGCTGGTGGCGGTGATGGGCCTGATGCCGCAGCCCTTCCTGGACCGCATTGCTCCGTCCACGGACCGCTACGTGGCGCGCGCCAGCGTGGGCGCTCCGGGCGCCACCCAGGCGCAGGACGGACAGCTGCGCGTGGAGGTGATGTCGCTGCCCTCCACCGCCGCCGCGGCCCGCCCCTCCGTTCCCGCCGCGCCGCTCGCCGTCCGCGAGTAGGCCCCGAAAGACTCCATGAACCTGCCAAATCTCACCCTGGCGGATTTCCTCCCCATGCTGCCCGCCATCATCATGGTGGTGGCGGCCTGCGTCCTGCTGTTGTCGGAGGTGTTCCTCTCCGCGACGGCGTCCCGTGGCTACCAGGCGGTGCTCACCGTCGTGGCGGCGGTGGCCAGCGGCGCCGTGGCCGTGGGCCTGATGTTCGAGCCGCCGCAGGAGGTGTTCCTCGGCTTCGGCGTGCTGGACCCCTTCTCCAGCTTCCTCACCCTGGTGGTGAGCGTGGGCCTGGGCCTGGCGGCGCTGAGCGCGGTGGGCTTCCTGCGCAAGCGTGGCGCGGAGCGCGGTGAGTTCTACGCGCTGATGCTCTTCGCCTCCGCGGGCATGAGCCTGCTGGCGATGTCGTCGGAGTTCATCACCATCTTCGTCAACATCGAGGTGCTCTCCATCGCGACGTACGCGCTGACGGCGTACCTGCGCCGCGGCACGCGCCCCAGCGAGGCGGGCTTCAAGTACTTCATCCTGGGCGCCTTCTCCTCGGCCGTCCTGCTGTACGGCACGGCGCTGCTCTACGGCGCCACCGGCACCACGAAGCTCAACGACATGGCGGGGCCGCTGCAGCAGGCGCTGTCCACGACGCCGGCGCTCGTCTACGTGGGCGCGGTGCTCATCGCCGCGGGCTTCGCGTTCAAGGTGGCGGCGGTGCCGTTCCACATGTGGACGCCGGACGTGTACGAGGGCGCCCCCACCCCGGTGACGGCCCTCATGAGCGCGGGCGTGAAGGCGGCGGCGTTCGCGTCGCTGGTGCGCGTGTTCGTCACGGTGGGCAAGGGCATGGACCCCAAGCTGCCGCTGATGCTCTTCGCCACGCTGGCGCTGCTCACGATGATCGCCGGCAACCTGATGGCGATTCCGCAGCGCAACGTGAAGCGCATGCTGGCGTACTCCTCCATCGCGCACGCGGGCTACCTGCTGCTGGGCGTGGCGGCGCTGTTCGTCGCGGCCCCGGGCGAGAGCTTCCGCCTGCTGTCCGCGTCGTCGCTGTCCGGTGGCACGCCGCTGGACGTGGCGCGCTCGGACGCGCTGCGCGGCATCCTCTACTACCTGCTGGCGTACACCTTCAGCGCGACGGGCGCCTTCGCCATGGTCTCCGCGCTGGAGCGCCGTGAGGACGAGGAGAAGGGAACCGCCTGGGACCTGGAGCGCTTCGCGGGCCTCGCGCAGCGCCGCCCGGGTTGGGCGTTCGCCATGGCGGCCTTCATGCTGTCGCTGGGCGGCATCCCCCCCACCGTGGGCTTCATGAGCAAGCTGCTCATCTTCCAGGCCGCCATCGACGTGGGCCTCGTGGGCCTCACCGTGGTGGCGGTGCTCAGCAGCGCGGCGGGCGCGTATTACTACCTGCGCGTCGTCGTCTACATGTTCATGCACCCCATCCCCGAGGGCGCCCAGCCGCTGGAGCGCAACTGGGGCACCGAGGCCGCGCTCGTCATCGCCACCGTCGCCGTGGTGCTGCTGGGCATCCTCCCGGGCCACGTCACCGACTGGCTGGCCCAGGCCGGCACGCTGTTCGGCCAGTAGTCACCCAGCACCTGGGGCCGGCAGCTCGCTGCCGCCCGACGCCCGCCTCGGCCCCTGGCCCTGGCGGGCGTTGTCGTTGCGGGGCATGGCTCACGGCGTCATGGCCGCGGCTCCAGGCTGCATTGCAGAAGTGAAATGGATCCGCGCCGCGTCATGCGGGTGTGGGCGACGGGGCGGACGATGCGGGAGCGCAAAAAGAAGGCGGCCCGGCACCCGTGAGGGTGTCGGGCCGCGGGTCTTCTCAAGGTAACGCACCGGAAGTGCTGAAAGGGTGGGGGGGAACCACTTTCAGCCTCGCTTCGATGCGTCCCGGGCTAACCTTTAGCAGGTGCCATGCCAGCGCTCGCGAGAGACCGAAATCGAGAGTTCTCAAGGGTTTAGACGGCCGGACGACACTCCCACCCCCGCCCTTCCGCATTGCAGCCCTGAAATCGCGTTTCAGGGATGAAAACACCCAACGAATTCAGGAGGTTGGTTTTTTCATCCCTGAACGGGGGTGATTGCGGATCTGAACTCGCACCGGGAGGCGGGTGCGAGTTCGCTGAGAGGCTATTCGCGGGCGCCCGTGGGAGGCCGGAGGTTGAGGCGCTTCATCTTCCGCCACAGCGTGGTGGAGGAGACGCCCAGCTCGTCCGCCACGCGGGCCAGGTCCACGCCGTGGCGCTCCAGGGCCTGGACGATGGCCCGGCGCTCCGCGTCCTCCACCACGTCCGCCAGCGTGGGCCCGGTGGTCTCCGCGCTGGCGGGGCGCGCGACGTCGGTGGGGGGCAGGCCCGCGGTGGTGGCTTCGGCCGGAGCGGCGCCAGGCAGCACGCGGTTCTGGGGGCGCAGCGGGAAGTCCTCGGCGAGCAGCTCGTCGCCTTCCGCGAGCGCGGCGGCCTGCTCCACCAGGTTCTCCAGCTCACGCACGTTGCCGGGGAAGTCGTACGTCATCAGGTGCTCCACGGCGGCGGCGGACAGGCGCCGGGGCCGGGGGCTGCGGGCGTTGGCGCGCGCCAGGAAGTGCTCCGCCAGCGCGGGCACGTCCTCCATGCGCTCGCGCAGCGGGGGCACGCGCAGGAGCACCACGTTGAGGCGGTAGTAGAGGTCCTGGCGGAAGCGCTTCTCCTTCACCTCCAGCTCGATGTCGCGGTTGGTGGCCGCGGCGATGCGCACGTCCACGCGCAGCGCGGTGGACTCGCCCACGCGGCGCACCTCGCCGTCCTGGAGCGTTCGCAGGAGCTTGGACTGGAAGGTGGGGCTCGTCTCCGTCACCTCGTCGATGAAGAGCGTGCCGTTGTCCGCCTCCTCGAAGAGGCCGCGGCGCGCCTTCACCGCGCCGGTGAAGGCGCCCTTGGCGTGGCCGAAGAGCTCGCTCTCCAGCAGCGACTCGCTGATGGCCGCGCAGTTGACGGGCACGAAGGCCTGCTTGCTGCGGCGGCTGTGCGCGTGGAGGGCGCGGGCCACCAGCTCCTTGCCCGTGCCGCTCTCGCCCTGGATGAGGACGGTGGCGTCGCTCTGGGCCACGCGCAGCAGGCGCGTGGTGAGCTCGCGCATGGCCTGGCTGCGGCCCACGAGCGCGGACAGGCCGTGGCGCTCGTTGAACTCCGAGGTGAGGTTGTCCACCGCCGCCTGGAGCCGGGCGCGCTCCAGGGCGCGCTCCACGCGGTAGCGCAGCTCCCCGTCCTTGAAGGGCTTGGTGACGTAGTCGTAGGCCCCCAGGCGCATGGCCTCCACCGCGCTGTCGATGGAGCCGAAGGCCGTCATCATGATGACCTGGAGGCGCGGGGCCACCTCCAGCGCGCGCTTGAGCAGCGTGAGCCCGTCCATGGGCTCCATCTTCAGGTCCGTGAGGAGCAGGTCCACGCGCTCCTGGGAGAGCACGCCCAGGGCCTCCTCGCCGGTGGCGGCCTCGGAGACGGTGTAGCCAAACGAGTGCAGGAGCAGCGCGGTGGTGGCGCGCATGTTGCGCTGGTCGTCCACCACGAGGATGCGTCCTCGGGGAACCGGAGTGGTCGCGTCGGTCATGAGAGGGACTGGGGCTGCGTGAGCGGCAGCCAGAAGGTGAAGGTGGTTCCGCGTCCGGGGGCGCTCTCCACGGCGATTTCGCCGCGGTGCTCCTCCAGGATGCGCTTCACCACCGCCAGCCCCAGGCCGGTGCCCTGGGCCTTGGTGGTGAAGAAGGGTTCGAAGACGCGGTGGAGCAGCTCCGCCGGGATGCCCGGCCCGCCGTCCACCACGTCGATTCTCAGCTGCTCGCGGCCGCCGTGGGTGTCCCGGCGCGCGCGCACCCGGACCTCGCCCCCCTGGGGCATGGCCTGGATGGCGTTGACGGCCACGTTGAAGAGGGCCTGGCGGATCTGCCGCCGGTCCATGGGCACCGCGGTGAGGCCGGGCTCCACCTCCACGGAGACGTGCACCGGGCGCTCCGTGGCGGCCTGCGCCCGCGCGGCGTCGAAGGCGTCCTGGAGCACGCGCAAGAGGTCCTCCGGCTGGAGCACCGGGTTGCGCGGGCGGGTGAAGTCCAGGAGGTCCGACACCATGCGGTTGAGGCGGTCACTCTCCTCCGCGACGATGTCCAGCAGCATGGCCGTGTCGCCGCCGGGCTTCATGATGCGCCGGAGCGTGGCCACCGCGTTGAAGATGACGCCCAGGGGGTTGCGCACCTCGTGGGCGACGATGGCGGAAAGCTCACCCAGCGCGGCGAAGCGCTCGCGCTTCACCATCTCCGCGCGGGTCGCGGCCAGCTCCGCGTAGCTGGCCCACAGGGATTCGTAGAGGCGCGCGTTGGCGATGGACAGCGCCAGCTGGCCGCACGTCGCCTCCGCCAGGTCAATCAGCTCCGGGCCGAAGGGGCGCGGGCCGCGCACGTCGTCCACCAGCACCACACCGATGAGCTCCTCGCGCGACGTGAGCGGCAGGCCCAGCAGGGCCTTCTCCCCCAGCCGGTCGATGAGCACCGCGCTGACGGACGTGCTCGCGGACGTCAGGTCCTCCACGGCGATGGGCTTGCGCTCCAGGGCCACGCGCGCGGCCAGGTCGTCGCTGTCCAGCGGCACCACCACCGTGCGGAACAGGTCGCGGTGGGCCGCGGACGCCGCCGCGCCCCGCAGCACCTTGGCCTGTTCGTCGTAGAGGAGGATGAAGCAGTTGGACACGTCCAGCAGGTGCACCAGGAAGTCGGACGCGACGTCCAGGATGCTGGCCGTCTCCAGCACGCCGGACGTGGTGCGCGCCAGGTCCAGAAGCAGGCGCGTCTCCGTGAGCTGGCGGGCGGACTCCGCGCGCAGGCGGCGCTGCTCCAACAGCGTCACCAGGAGCTCCGCGAGCGTGGCCAGGAGCCGCGCGTCGCGTTCATCGAAAGGCCGCTCCTTCGCGCGCAGCGCCTGCACCACGCCCACGCACTCCCCGCCCCGGGTGAGCCGCGCCGCCGTCCCGCTGCCGAAGCGGCCCTGGGACAGCGCCTCCAGCGCGCGCCCCTGCGACTCCGACGACAGCACGCCCCCGTCCTCCCGCAGGGACGCGGCCAGCAGCACGCCGGTGGCCCGGTCACTCCCCTCCTCCAGCCCCACGTGGGCGGCGAGCCGGGGGACCTCGCCCTGCCCCTGCCCGGAGGTGACGTGCAGCGCCACCGCGCGGGCCTGGAGCAGCTCCGCCACGCGCGCGAGGAACGTCTCCGGCGGCGGGGGCACGGGCTGCGCCACGAAGCGCGCCATCTCCGCCACGGCCTCCACCTCCCAGCGGCTGCGCGCGCCGTCCGCCTGGAGGTGCGCGTCCGCGAGCGCCGCGCCCACCACCTTCGCGAACAGCGTCAGCACCGAGCCGTGCCGGGGCGCCACCCACGGACCCGCGACCCAGAGCACCTCCGACTGGGGCCCGCCCACCGGCAGGTACGCGTGCGTGGGCTGCGCCTGGTCCGCGCCGCCGAAGACAGGCCGCCCGTCCGACAGCGCCTCCAGCGCCAGGTGCGTGTCCGCCGGCAGGGACACGCCGTCGCGCGCCAGCCACCGCGTGCCCTCCCAGCGCAAGAGCCGCGCCCGGAAGCCCGCGTCCTCCAGGCCGGCCAGGGCCACGCGCCGCACGCCCTCCTCCGAGCGCGCGGACACCAGCCCCGCGGACGTGTCCACCAGCCGCTCCGCCACCACGAGCTCCCGGGGGCGCTCCGCCCTCACCATGCAGCTGAGCAGGAGCGCGAAGCGCCCGCCCTCCAGCCGCAGGGGGTTGGCCTGGACGTACAGCTCGCCCGTGGCGCCCTGGACGCTGAAGATTTTGTAGAGCTGGGGACGCCCGTCCAGCGGCGCGCCGGTGGCCACCCGCTGGAAGCGGTCCGCCATCCGGCTGCGGTCCTCCGGCTGGACGAAGTCCAGGAAGGAGCGGCCCTCCACCTGCTCCACGGGCAGGCCCAACAGCCGCGCGTACCCGGCATTGGCCACGGAGACGATCCCACCGCCATCCACCACCAGCACGGGCTGGGTGAAGGCATCCACCAGGGTACGCAGTTCCTGTTCGCTGTAGGCCTTGGCACTCATCCGCGACGCAACACCCGTTTGTCCCCCACCCGCAGCGTCACCTTCTCCCGGTCGAAGTACTCCGACAGGGGGATGGTGAACTTGCGGCTCTGGCCCACCAGCTCCTTGAAGCCCTGCGTGGAAATCTCCCGGTGCTCCTTCAGGTACGCCACCAGCCGTCCCCGCAGCTCCTCCAGCGCGCGCGCGTCGAAACACAGCTCCTCGCTCACCCGCACGCCCGTGCCCGCCGACACCAGCACCTTCAGCAGCTCCTGGAGCTTCGCGGGAACCAGCCCCAGCTTCTGCGACAGCTCCGTGACGGTGGGCGGCGCGAGCCCCGCCGCGGACAGCTCCGCGGCCAGACGCGTGCGCGCGGCCTCGTCGCCCAGCGTCAGCGTACGGCCCCGGCCCTGCAGGCGCACCAGGTCCTTCTCCGCCTCCACATGGCCTGAGTCCACCAGCGCCTGCACCACGCGCTGGAACAGGCGCCCGTCCAGCTGGGCGGAGAGCCGCTGACGGAGCTCCTCCCGGGACAGGCCCTCGCGCATGGGCTCACGCTCGTGGAACGCGGCGAGCAGCGCGAGCGAGCGCTGACGCAGGCCCTCGAACACGTCCTGCGCCACGTAGAGCCGCCGGTCGCGGTCCACCAGCAGCACCTGCCCCTTCGCGCCCGAAAGCTCCAGCGTGCGCGCGAGCACCTTGGGAGAGAGCCCCGAGCGGCCGAACAGCTCCGTCTGCGTGAGCCCCGCGTAGCCCGCCTGCTTGAGGAGCCACGCCACCTGCCCGGCCGCGTCCGCCTCCAACAGCGGCCGCACCACCGTGGACGCGCCCCGGCGCCGGCGCGGCGGCGTGATGGAGAGCACGCGCCCTCCGGCCACCGTGGCGCCCCGCCCCGGCAGCGCGCGCGAGCCGCGCAGGATGAAGCGCTGGCCCACGAGCGCGCCCACCGGCGACTCCAGCCGCAGCTGCGCGAGCCCCGTCTCCCCCGGAGGAAGCGAGTCCAAATCCAGCAGCGCCACCGTGGCCTCCACCTGCGCGGTGCCCAGGTGCAACAGCAGCTTGCGGCGCTTGGGCAGCGGCGCCTCCGCGGCGGGCAGCAGCGTCAGCTCCACGTCCAGCATGGACGTCTCCGGCAGCTCGCCCGAGCGCGTGAGCACCATGCCCCGGTGCACGTCCTCCGTCTGCACGTCCGCCACGTTCACCGCCGCGCGCTGTCCCGCCTCCACGCGCGTCACCGGCTGGCCATGCACCTGCACGCCCCGGACGCGAAAGGGGCCCGGACGCGCGCCGGCCACGGCAGGAAGCAGCGCCACCGCGTCGTCCACCGCCAGCGCGCCGGACAACAGCGTGCCCGTCACCACCGTGCCGAAGCCCTTGATGGTGAAGGCCCGGTCCACGGGCAGGAACGCGGGCCCCTCCGCGGGGCGCCTGGGCAGCGTGGCCGCCGCGCGGGCGAGCGCCGCCTTCAGCTCGGGCAGTCCCGCGCCCGTGCGCGAGGACACCGGCACCACGGGCGCGCCCTCCAGGAAGGTGCCGGTGGTGAGCGCGGCCAGGTCCGCCTCCACCAGCGCGCGCCAGTCCTCGCCCAGGCCCTCCAGCAGGTCCGCCTTGGTGAGCGCGACGACGCCCGCCTTCACGCCCAGCAGGCGGCAGATGTCCAGGTGCTCGCGCGTCTGGGGCATGACGCCTTCGTCCGCCGCCACCACCAGCACGGCCAGGTCCACGCCGCCCGCGCCCGCGGCCATGGCCTTCACGAAGCGCTCATGGCCGGGCACGTCCACCACGCCCGCCACCTGTCCGCCGGGGAGCGGCAGGTGGGCGAAGCCCAGCTCCAGGGTGATGCCCCGCCGCTTCTCCTCCGGGAGCCGGTCGGTGTCGGTGCCCGTCAGCGCCTTCACGAGGGACGTCTTGCCGTGGTCGATGTGCCCCGCCGTCCCGATGATCATCGCCGCGTCAGCGCCCTTCGCGCGGGCCTCAGGCTCCAGCCTTGTCCGGGTCGTCGTCGAGGTGCGCGTCGCCCATCACCGGCTGGTAGTCCCACGGGAAGACGAAGAGCGAGTCCGTGGACAGCCCCACGTGGTCCGGCGTGAAGCCCTCCGGCCGCGCGATGAGGCACGCGGTGCGGATCTCCTTCGCGCCCACCTTCTTCGCGAGCGTGGTGGCCAGCTCCAGCGTGTCGCCGCTGGACGCGATGTCGTCCACGATGAGCACGCGGCGGCCCTTGAGCTCCGTGGGCATCTCCCCGCTCACCTGCGGCTGGCCGCGCTCCTGGGTGCGCTCGGCCTTGTCGCGGCTGCGGCGGCTGATGCGCACGGGGAAGAACTCGCAGCCGAGCGCGCCCGCGAGCGCCCCGCCCACGAACACGCCGCCGTGGGCCACGCCCACCACCGCCTGTGGCTCCCAGGCCTGACGGATGGTGCGCGCCAGCTGCTGCACCTTCCGGTCGAACTCCGCCCACGACAGCTCCACCACGCCCGTGGACTTGTGCCGGGACTGGTCGCGGCCGGTGGGTTGGCGCGGGGCCTCCACCTGGGGCGCCAGCACCATGTCATTGGGAATGGAGACGAGCTTCTCCGCCCCATCCTTCTGGGTGGCGGAGGGCACGGAGGACTTCGGGGAAGGGTTGCGCTGGTCCTGGGACTTCGGCGGCGCTGCCCGCTTGATGGCCACGGCGAAAGCTCCGGGTGAGGTGCGGCCCTGTCATATCCCGAGCACCGCGACCCCGCCACAACCGCCGTGCCCGCTCCCCTGAGGATGTGCAGCGCTGAATCATCGCGCCGCCCAGGCCGGGGAACCGGGATGTCTGTCTTCAGCGCGGCGGACTCAGGCCGTGCCCTCCGTGAGCATCTGCTGGATCTCCGCGCCGGGGATGACATAGCGCGTCGTGCAGAACTGGCAGGTGGCCTCCGCCTGGCCTTCCTTCTCCAGCAGGTCCTTCAGCTCCTCGCGGCCCATGGCCAGGAGCGCGAGCTTCACGCGGTCTCGGCTGCAGGAGCAGGTGAAGCGCAGCGGATAGCGGGACATGATCTCCAGGTCCGCCTCCGGCACCAGCGAGCGCAGCAGCGTCGCCGCCCCGTCCTGCGCGTGCGCCTGCACGGCCGCCTGGAACTGCGCCTTGAGCCGGGTGCCCAGCGCCTTGAAGGCCTCCCGGTCCCCGTCTGGCAGGGGCTGCACCAGGAGGCCCACCACGGTGCCGAGCGGATCCTCCTGGCCGTCCACCAGCGAGGGCAGCTGCGCCATGAGCAGGTGCGAGGGCACCTGATCCGACTGGTGGAAGTAGCGCTCCAGGTCCGCCACCAGGTCGAAGTGCTCCAGCTCCACGGACGAGCGGTAGTACTCCCCGCCGCCCTGGTCGCGCAGCACGGACAGGAAGCCCTGGTTCCCCAGCACCGGGCGCCAGTGATAGCGCCCCTCCGAACCGGTGTACTCCACCAGCGTGTTCTTCACGTAGCCGCGCACGACACCGTTGGCGTCGCCGTCCACGAAGAGGCCGCGCAGGGGGCCGTCGCACTCCAGTTGCAGGTTGATCCGGGAGTCCGTGCCCTTCCGGAGCGAGCCCATGAGGGCGGCGGCGGTGAGGCCCTGGGACAGGAGCGCGGCGGAGGCCGGCATGCTCTGGTGGGTGGCGCGGGCCTGGCGGGACAGGTCCCCGGTGGTGGCCAGCACCAGGCGCAGGTCCGACGCCTTCAACAATCCACTGACAAGCTCATCAGGCATAGGGCTGGTTAGCGTGCCCCACCCGCTCGCGCCCGCCAACGGAAGAGGGACGGGGCGGGGGCGCCTGCC
>NZ_RAWL01001262.1:0-417 GCF_003668885.1 Corallococcus sp. AB049A
GGATCGGCGCGATTCCACACATATCAAACAGCGGGACGCGCCGCGGTAAACGGCAGCGACAGAACTACGGGGAGGTCGTCTACGTGGCCCGGCCGGGTGGTCCGGTTTGAAGCAGCGGGACGGTCGTCGGGGGCTGCGTTGGCCGCAAAAACCGACGGGCCGCTGCATCCAGCCACGTGCAATGGAGTCTAGGGTAAGCCTTTGCCGCGCCAGTGTCCAGCCGGACCGGGGCGGGGGCTGCATTGGCTAGAATCTGCGGACCCGACAACGCAAGCGAGGAAATGCCGGTGTGGTATGTGATCGAAGGGTATGACGGCCAGGATGTGCTGGCGCAGCGGCTGCAGGCGCGGCCGGAACACCTGGCGCGGCTGCACGCGCTGCGCGACGAGGGACGCCTGCTGCTGGCCGGCCCGTGCC
>NZ_RAWL01001263.1:0-417 GCF_003668885.1 Corallococcus sp. AB049A
CGTTATCCGTGATGGTAAAACAAAAGAAGTTAAAGTGAAATTAAAACAACAAAAAGAACAACCAAAACGTCAAAGCCGATCAGAACGTCAATCACCTGGCCAAGGCGATAGAGATTTCTTTAGATAATTTACAGACAGAAAAGTACATTAAGAGCCTACTCATTACATTCTTAGGAATGAATATGAGTAGGCTCTAATTTATTTAGCTATGCAATTATATTTATTGATAGTTAACCATGAAGTATTTTTTCTTACCGCGACGAATAATCGTAAATTCGCCATCAATTTTATCTTCTGGTGCTAAAGCATAATTAACATCTTGTTGTCTCTCACCATTAATATAAATCGCACCATTGTTAACATCTTCACGTGCTTGTCGTTTAGAAGGAGAAATGCCTGTTTCAATAAGGACTTCAA
>NZ_RAWL01001264.1:0-417 GCF_003668885.1 Corallococcus sp. AB049A
ACATTCGTTTCGGCATGAAGATTTGTAACTTGAAATTCCCTCAACATACTTTCCCTTCAAAAGAAAATATCTCCTCATTAATTCAAAGTGAGTTTGCTGTTTTTAATGATGCAGAAACGGTTGTTGCTATTGCCGTTCCGGGTTGCAGCGAATACAGTCGCAAACAAACTGATGAATTGATTGAATGGGTTAAACGTCCGCAAATTGGCATGAAAGGTTTGGCATTTATTAAATGCAATACCGATGGAACTTATAAAAGCAGCTTTGATAAATTCTTTACAGAAGATAAATTAAAAGCTATTGCCACTGCTGCTAATGCACAACAGGGCGATTTGGTTTTAATTCTTGCAGGCAGCGAAGAAAGAACAAGAAAAGCAATGAGCGAACTGCGTTTGGAAATGGGCAAACGTTTAGGAC
>NZ_RAWL01001265.1:0-417 GCF_003668885.1 Corallococcus sp. AB049A
CTATTATTTCTTCTGCGATATTAGGACCTGTTTCAACTATTATTTTTAAACTTGAAAATACTCCTTTAGGCTCTGGTATGGGAACAAGTGGACTTGTTGGTCAAATTTCTACTTTTACAGCAATGCCTCAAGTTCCTTTCACAAAACTTTTAGGAATAGTAATTTTAATGCATATTATTTTGCCAGCTATCTTAACTTTTTCAATCTATGAAATTTTTTATAGAAAAGGTCTTATTCAAAATGGTGACATGAAACTTTACTTTAATTAATTTTATTTATTGATTTTAAAAAAGACGAGGATTTTTATTTTCCTCGCCTTTTTTACTTTGATATTTTGAAACGTCCCTGTTTCATTAATTTTATAGTTTTCAGCCTGCTCTAAAACCATATTAAACACTTCTTCTCTCCATTAAGGAG
>NZ_RAWL01001266.1:0-417 GCF_003668885.1 Corallococcus sp. AB049A
GTCCCAGCTGGAACGGTCGTAGCTGCGCTTCACTTCGTTGTAACCCGAATACAGGCCGTCCTTGAAGGCGAATTCGTCCTTCACCAGGAACGGCATGTCGGTGTAGTTCAGCACGTACTCGTGCTGGATGCGGTCCTCGGTCAGCAGGTAGTTGATCAGGCCGCCCAGGAACACGATATCGGTACCGGTGCGGATCGGCGCGTACACGTCGGCCACCGCGGCCGAGCGGTTGAAGCGCGGATCGACCACGATCAGCCGGGCCTTGTTGTGGGCCTTGGCCTCGGTCACCCATTTGAATCCGCACGGGTGTGCCTCGGCGGCATTGCCACCCATGATCAGGATCAGGTCGGCATTCTTGATGTCGACCCAGTGGTTCGTCATCGCACCACGGCCTAGCGTCGGGGCAAGACCTGCCAC
>NZ_RAWL01001267.1:0-417 GCF_003668885.1 Corallococcus sp. AB049A
GTTATTTTTATTTTATGGTATTTTTATAGCTTTTGCTGTAAAAACTCCTACTATATTTTTAAATACTTGACTTTTAAAAGCTCACGTTGAATCACCTTTGGGTGGTAGTATTATATTGGCAGCTATTGTATTGAAACTTAGTCTGTATGGTATATTAAGATTAATATTACCTCTACTTCCTAAAGCCTACATTTATTTTACATCCGTAATATATATGATAGGTGTTATAACTATTATATACGCTAGCTTTAGTACTTTAAGAACAATAGATGTTAAAGAACTAATTGCTTATAGTTCTGTATCACACGCGGCAGTATACTTACTAGGTGTATTTAGTAATTCAATACAAGGTATTGAAGGTGCTATTACACTAGGGTTAGCGCACGGTTTTGTATCATCTGGTCTATTTATATGTGC
>NZ_RAWL01001268.1:0-416 GCF_003668885.1 Corallococcus sp. AB049A
GAATGCAGGCCGTAGTTGATCGAGCAGAAGCTGCGCGAACGGGTGCCTTCATAGTCCACGCCCAGGCCACCGCCCACGTCGACGTGGGTGATCTTCGCGCCCAGGCGCGACAGCTCCACGAAGTACCGGGTGGCTTCGCGCATGCCGTTGGCGATGTCGCGCACGTTGGAGATCTGCGAGCCCATGTGGAAGTGCAGCAGGTTCAGGCAGTCGGCGTACTCGGTGTCACGCAGCGACTTCCACAGGTCCAGCAGCTGGCGCGGCGACAGGCCGAACTTGGCCTTGTCGCCACCGCTGTTCTGCCACTTGCCGGCACCCAGCGAGGCCAGGCGCATGCGCACGCCCAGGCCCGGCTTCACGTCCAGCGCCTTGGACTCTTCCAGCACCAGCTTCAGCTCGGACGGCTTCTCGATGAC
>NZ_RAWL01001269.1:0-416 GCF_003668885.1 Corallococcus sp. AB049A
GTCGTCCCTGTTCCCCCTTTTCCAAGCCTAATGACTCCGTTGGTACCAAGTGCTGAGCACGAAGAAATGCCGCTCGACTAGTCGAAGTTAAACAATCCGGTAAACTTCGTTCACTGACAGGGAGCCAGTGATCAGAGAAGCCGACGTCGATTAGATCATCGAGAAGGTCCAGGTGGCCAATGGTTCGGAGAATAATGTATGTACGTGGCATATTGCCCCATCGTGAAGAGGAGTGCTTTAGCACCATTGATATCTCTTTGACCTCGTCGTCACTATACGAATTCCATCTGTGATCTACCCCGGAGAAAAAGATGTTGAGTCGACTGGCCAAGGCTTGCTGATTTGTGGTTACGGTTGGCGATAAAGCTGAGAGGAATTTGAGTTACAGTCGCTGCGATGGCTGTATTGTTCTGTAC
>NZ_RAWL01001270.1:0-416 GCF_003668885.1 Corallococcus sp. AB049A
AGACCGGTAAGGTCTCCCTCGTCGGTATGCCGAAGGCGTGCAATCGCTGGAACGCATTGTGAAATGGCCGGGAGTGTTAGAAAACCATCGGCAGCTCTATGTCCGGCAGGGGAATCGAATCGACATGCCGCCCCGCCGGTGAGGCTTTCACTGAAGCCTGATAAACCTTGGCAAGAATCGAACAACACGATTCCACCTCCTCATCATGTAGAAAAACCGCCCTATCGGGCGGTTTCTCAGTTCCATTGATGCTGACCGGATCGGCCAACGCATTCATCAGATCGCGCTTACGCATGGTTGCCCTTTGCGCCCGCGGCACGCACGAACTTGTACACAGCGTTTTCCCCCTTGTACTCCGGACCCTCCACGGCTGCCGTGGTGAGTTCGGGATACTGGGCGGTGTACATGTCGCGCAC
>NZ_RAWL01001271.1:0-416 GCF_003668885.1 Corallococcus sp. AB049A
GGTGTAGCCCGACAGCGTCTGTGTGGCGGCATCCAGAGTCAGGCCACCACGTGCATCGACGTTGTCGAACAGCAGGTTGGCGTCACCGCCTTCGGGGAAGTCGAAGCGGAACAACGCGGCATGATCGGTCGGCGCGATGGCGGCAGCGATGCCGTTGTCGAAGCGCACGTCGTAGCGGTAGGGGCGCGCGCTTTCATGGCGGCGATCGAACGACAGCGCGCGCTTGCGGCGGTCGGCCTCCGGCACGCCACGGCTGGCCGAGGGCATCACCTGGAAGGTCTGGCGGTCACCCATCCACGGGCTGGGCTGGTGGCTCAGCGCAAGCGCCTGCAGCTGCGGGCGGTTCTGTGCGTCGTTCTGTTCGTTCCAGCGGTACAGCCAGTTCAGTGCGCCGGCATCGGTCACCGGGGTCCAGA
>NZ_RAWL01000128.1:0-20502 GCF_003668885.1 Corallococcus sp. AB049A
GAGCACCAGCGCGTAGGTGCCCATCTCCGCGCGCGAGCGCAGCGCCAGCAGCCGCCCGCTTCGCAAGAGCCCCACGAGCGCGCCCAGCGCCACCAGCGCCAGCCCGCCCGAGGCCACCGCCACGCCCAGCGCCATCATCCCGGGACGGCCGCCCAGCTCGCGCGACTCGCGCACGAGCCACGCGGCGCAGCCCGTGAAGAAGAGCAGCGTCACGCCCTGGAAGGCGGCCGTGGCGACGGGGCGCGAGGGGACCGGGGGACGACTCACCCGGTCCTCTCTACACCACCTGGACTCCAGGGCCCCGGCGTCGCGCGAAAAACCTCCGGCGTCCCATGATTCCTGCACTACCGGCAAAGCCCGTTTAATCGAATTACCTATCACCTAGAATCTTTTGCGACGTCGCGGCCCTGGCGTTCCGGGGCCGACCACCCCCGCAGTCACCATGAGGTACCGGATGCTTCGTCGCACCACCCTGGCCCTCGTCCTGTGCGCTACGTCCTGCACACAGGCCGAAGGGCCTTCCGCAACAGAGTCCCCTCCTCCCGACCAACAGGAAGTCCTGGGCCGGGCCGAACAGGCCGCCGACACCCCGGAGACGCCGGGCGAAGCGAACAGCATCCGCTTCCTGGAGCAGTCCTCCTTCGGTCCCAGGCTGGCGCGCGGCGTCGCCCCCGCGCCGGTGGGGACGGTGGAGCACGTGATGGCGGTGGGCATCCCCCAGTCGCTCACGGAGCAGTTCGCGCTCCAGCCCGCCACGCCGTACGACGGCGAGAGCGCGCAGGACCTGGGCTCGCAGTTCTTCCTGCGCGCGGTGACGGGCGAGGATCAGCTGCGCCAGCGGGTGGCGTTCGCGCTCAGCCAGATCTTCGTCGTCTCCATGAACGGCATCCCGGACTCCGCGAGGACGCCGTACGTGGACTCGAAGGTGGCGCTCGCGGGGTACATGAACCTGCTGTCGCAGTACGCCTTCGGCGACTTCCGCGAGCTGCTGGAGGCCGTGACGAAGAACCCCGCCATGGGCCGCTACCTGGACATGGCGAACAACCGCGCCTTCGACTCGAAGGGCAACCCCATTGACCCGAACGAGAACTACGCGCGGGAGATGCTCCAGCTCTTCACGCTGGGCACGGACAAGCTGAACATCGACGGCACCCCGCTGCTGGACGCGGACGGCCACCGGCAGCGCGCGTACAGCGAGGAGCAGGTGAAGGCCTTCGCGCACGCCCTGTCCGGCTGGACGTGGAACGCCGCCGCGTGCCCGGCCAGGGGCGCCGCCATCAACACGCCCGACTACAAGAACCCGCTGATGGCCTGCAACGACAACCACGACACCACCCGGCAGGAGCTGCTGCGGGGCGTCTTCACCGCGGCGGGCGGGAACATCAACACGCACCTGACGCAGGCGCTGAACAACGTCTTCAACGACCCCAACGTCCCGCCCTTCATCAGCAAGCAGCTCATCCAGCACCTGGTCACCAGCAACCCGACGCCCGGCTACGTCCGGCGTGTGGCCAACGTCTTCAAGAACGACGGCACCGGGGCGAGAGGCAACCTGCAGGCCGTGGTGCGCGCCATCCTGGAGGACTCGGAGGCGCGCGGCGCCCAGCCGCCCCTGTCGCTGCGTTCCGGCTTCGGTCACCTGCGCTCGCCGGCGCTGTTCGTCACGAACGTCGTCCGCTGGTTGGATCCCACGCTGGACACTGCGACGAAGGACCCGGGGCTGAAGCTCAGCAACTGGAGCAAGTCGATGAACCAGTGGGTGCCGCGCGCGCCCTCCGTGTTCAGCTACTACCCGCCCAACGCGCCGCTGCCGGGCGTGGACGGACTGGTGGGGCCGGAGTTCGGCATCCTGGACACGGCCACCATCACGGCCCGCGCCAACTTCCTCCACGAGTTCCTCTACACCAGCGCCGCCACCAACGCGGGCATCACCGTGGACTACGACCTGCTGCCTTCCGCGAACGCGGACCTGGTCGCGTACCTGGGCCGCTACTGGCTGCACGGCACGCTGGCGCCGGGGCTGGAGCAGAAGCTGCTGACGGCCATGGGTGACAGCCGCGCGAACACGGCCATCCGCAAGAAGAAGCTGGCGCTCTACCTGACGTTCCTCTCTCCCTCCTTCCAGATCCAGCGGTGAGCCCCATGACCACGACCCGTCGCCAGTTCCTCCGGCGCGCCACGCAGGGCCTGGGCTTCCTGGCCGCCGCGGCCGCCCTCCCCCGCTGGGTGGGCAACGCCCACGCCGCCACGCTCAACGGCTACTCCGGCAGCCGCGTCGCCGTCTGCGTCTTCCTCCTGGGAGGCAATGACAGCAACAACATCCTCGTCCCCCGGGACACCAACGCCTACGCGCAGTACCTGGCCGCGCGGCCCACCGTGGGCCTGAAGGCGGACCAGCTGGATTTGATCAACCCCACGGACCTGCCCGCGGGTTCGTTCGCCATGCCCAAGACGCTGTCGAGGCTGCGCGCGCACTTCGAGGCGGGCCGCGCCGCGTTCGTGTGCAACGTGGGCCCGCTGGTGCTTCCGCTGACCAAGGCGGACTACCTGGCCGGCGGCACCTCCGTGCCGGAGAACCTCTTCTCCCACAGCGACCAGCAGGACGCCTGGTCGAGCGCGCTGGCCAATCCCGGCTCCAGCACCGTCACGTCCGACATCAAGGTGACGGGCTGGGGTGGCCGCGCGGCGGACAGGCTCCACGTGCTCAACACGAGCACGCCCCCGGACTACCCGGAGGTGACTTCGTTCGGCGGCAAGGCGCGCTTCTGCGCGGGCATGGAGCGCAAGCCCATGATGGTGGCCCCGGACGGCACGCTCGCGTTCCGCACCGTCGGCACCCCGCCGTCGGACTTCGACCTGCTCCAGCAGGCGGCGCTGGCGGACGTGATGGCGGAGCAGGACGGCAACGTGCTGGAGACGGCCTACGCGGGCGTGTTCACCACGGCGCAGACCTTCTCCGCCGCTCGCGCCGCAGCACGCGACGCCGCCTGGGCCCAGCTGCCCCAGGCCACGCGAGACACCATCGAGGGCTACTTCGTGCCCACGCTGCCGCCGGAGGACACCGCGAAGTGGACGCTGCACACGCAGCTCTACCAGGTGGTGCGCGACCTGGTGGCGGGCGCCATGCCGGTGAGCAAGGCGGGCCTGGGCCTCAAGCGGCAGGTGTTCTCCGTGGGCTTCGGCTCCTTCGACACGCACCAGAACGAGGACGTGGACCAGCCGAAGCTCCTGGAGCAGCTGGACTTCGCCCTGGACGCCTTCCAGAAGTCGGTGACGCTGCTGGAGACGCAGACCGCCTTCGGCTCCAACGCGCCGCAGGCGACGCTCTTCACCATGAGCGACTTCAACCGGACGCTCCTGGAGAACGGCGACAGCGGCACGGACCACGCGTGGGGAGGCCACGCCATCGTCCTGGGCAACCGCGTGGCGGGCAAGGCGCTCTACGGCACCTTCCCCAGCCTGGACCTGGCGGGCTCGCTGGACGGCTCCACGGATGAGCGCGGCCGCTGGATTCCCACGCTCACGGTGGAGCAGTACGGCTGGACGCTGGCCTCGTGGCTGGGGCTGAACACCGCCGCCGAGCGCGACTACGTGTTCCCCAACCTCGCCGGCTACGTGGCGGACGCGGTGGCGCGCGGCTTCCCGGCGCAGGCACGCAAGTACAAGGTCGGCTTCATGCTGGCGGACTGATGCCCGCGTGATTGGAGCAGGCCGCGAGCCCACGGTGCTCGCGGCCGTTTCGCGCGACCGGCTACTTGAGTTCCGCGAGCACGTCGAACACGGAGGGCCGGTGCGGCTTCCAGCCCAGCGCGCGGGCCCGCTTCGCGCGGATACGGCTGTTGGACGCGAGCGCCAGGCGCCCCAGCTCCACGCCCCAGCGCTTCTCCCCTTCCGCCAGCGGCATGCTGCCCACGGGCAGGTGGAGGCTCTTGCCAATGGCCGTCACGGCGTCGCGGAAGTTCGCCTCGCCGTTCTCCGCGAAATAGAACGTCCCGGCCGGCGCGCGCTCCAGACCAAAAGGTACAGGTCCGCCAGGTCCTCGATGTGCACGTTGGACCAGACGTTCTCCCCCTTGCCGATGTAGCGCGCCGTGCCCGTCTCCCGCGCGTACTGGATGAGCGGCGGCAGCTGCACGCTGTCCGGGTTCAGCCCCAGCCCCTTGCCGTAGATGAGGCAGGGGCAGATGACGTTCGTGTGGATGCCGTCCTTCGCGGCGTCCAGCACCGCCTTGTCCAGGGAGATGCGCGCCACCTTCTCAGGGACGGGCTCGATGGGGGTGTCCTCGTCGTGCACGCCCTGGGTCAGCTCTCCGCCCGCGCCGGTGGCGACGATGCTGGAGCCGCTGGTGTGGATGAAGTGCTTGCCGGAGCCCTTCAGCGCGGCGAGCAGCGCCTCCACCACCTTGCGCTCGTCCGCGGACGCCCCGTTGATGACGGCGTCGGACTCCTTCGCCAGCCGCGCGAGCACGTCCAGGTCGTCGAACGACGCGACCGTGGCCTGGATGCCGCGCGCCTCCAGCGCCCGCGCCTTGTCCTGCGTCCGCGCGGTGCCCACCACCTGGTGCCCCGCCGCCATCAACCGCGCCCATGGACCTGGGCCGGCACTGGCTGGTGCCGAAGCTGCCGGCGTTCCTCTCCGCGTACCCGCGGATCCAGTGCGCGCTGGGGCTCACGGACCGCTTCATCGACCTGGTGGAGGAGCGCGTGGACGTGGGGCTGCGCATGGGGGAGAGCTCGGACGCGCGGCTCGTCCGGCGGCGGCTGGGTGAATCCCGCGCTCTCCGGGGCCCGACGTGTTCGTCGTCTACCCGGAGCGCCGGCACCTGTCGCCCCGCGTCCGCGTGTTCGTGGACTTCGTGGCGGAGGCGTTCGCTCGCGAGGAGGCGAGGCCGGGCACAAAGCCCCGGCCCCGTCGCTGACGCCGGTCAGTAGACCTTGTCGCCCTTCTGCACACCGAAGGCGGAGGCCGGCATCCCGGTGCCGTTCACCGTCGTCCCGCCGTTGTGGATGGAGGGGAACATCGGCTCCATGCTCTGCGGGAAGCCGAACGTGGGCTTCGTGAGCTCATCCAGGCGGCCGATCTCCTCGGCGGTGAGCTTCACGTCGGCGGCCTTCACGTTGTCCTCGAGCTGCGCGATGCGACGCGCGCCGATGATGGTGGAGCCCACGCCCGGCTTCGCCATGACCCACGCCAGCGCCACGCGCGCCGGGGTGCTCTCATGCGCGCGGGCGATGGCCTCCAGCGCGTCGACGACGGTGTAGGTCTTCTCGTTCAGGAAGGACTCGATGAAGGCGCCCCGGTCTCCCTTCAGCTGGCCCGCGTTCTTGCGGGTGTACTTGCCGCTGAGCGCGCCGCTCTTGAGCGGGGACCAGGGCGTGATGCCCAGCCCGTGCTCCAAGGCCATGGGGACCAGCTCCTGCTCCACGCTGCGCTCCAGCAGCGAGTACTCAATCTGCAACCCGATGAAGGCGGACCAGCCCCGGAAGCGCGCGGTGACGTTGGCCTCGACGACCTTCCACGCCGGCGTGTCGGAGACGCCCAGGTTGCGGACCTTGCCGGCCCGGACCAGGTCCTCGAGCGCGGCCATCGTCTCGTCGATGGGCGTGTGCTTGTCCCAGTTATGCAGCCAGTACAGGTCGATGTAGTCCGTCTGCAGGCGGCGGAGCGAGTTCTCGCACGCCGAGATGATGGACTTGCGCCCGGAGCCGCCGCCGTTCGGGTCCCCCGGGTAGAGATTCCCGCTGAACTTCGTCGCGATGACCAGGCGGTCGCGCCTGGCCGCATGCCGGCCGACGTGGTCGCCGATGATCTTCTCGGAATGGCTCTTCGTGTAGAAATTCGCGGTGTCGATGAAGTTGCCGCCCAGTTCGATGAACCGGTCGATGATCCGCTCGGACTCCTCCACGCTGGTGCCCCAGCCGAGGTCTTCGCCGAACGTCATCGCACCGAGGCACAGCGGGCTCACGCGAAGGCCGGAGCGGCCGAGTGTCACGTAGTGGTCCAGAGGCATGGGATCTCCAGGGGATGTGTTACGGTTTTCGGGAGGCCGAGTTGGTTCAGCCTTGAACTGATTTAATTTTGTACCATTTTCCGCGCAAGTGCTCATGTCGAAGATCGACCCGGCGAAGATCTGGTCGCTGAACTACAACCTGCTGATGTCGGTCATCGCGGGGGTCTCGCCCGACATCTCGGAGCTGGGGCTGGACACGAAGGAGCTGTTCGTCCTGTCGCAGGTAGAGGAGCACCCCTACCCGGCCGAGCTGGCGGTGACGCTGAGCATGCCGAAGCCGACCATCACGGTGTACGTGAAGCGGCTGGAGGCGGCGGGCTTCCTGCGCCGGGAGATCGACGCGGAGGACCTGCGCAGGCACCGGCTGCAGGTGACTCCGGCCGGGCGCAAGGTGACGGCGCGGGGCCTGGCGCTGCTGTCGGAGGCGTTCGGCGCGCGGCTCGGCCGCCTGAGCGCCGCCGAGCAGGCGGAGCTGCGGAGCCTGCTGGAGAAGATGAGCTGACAGTGGCTTGAATCCGGCTGATTCCCTGGTGCTTGATTCCGGGCATGACGCCGAGGCGTTCCTGCCCGGCCCGGGGGTCCCCCATCAATGCAGACGCGTCGCGCGGGTGAAGTGGTTCTGGGTGCACTGGTGTGCTGGCTGCTGGCCGCGTGCGGCGGTGGCGAGAAGGTGACGGTCCATGGGCACATCACCAATGGAAGCGGGCAGCAGTCGCAGGGGCTGACGGACGGAGCGCCCGCGCTGGCCGGGGATGGAACGGCCTCCGCTGCGACCACGGTGCGGATCAGCCGCGTGGTGACGTCCGGTGACCTGACGACGCTGGCGGAGGCGGACGTCGCGGCGGATGGCAGCTACACGCTGGAGCTGGACGACGCGGGGCAGCGGCTGATCATCGAGGCGGTGAACAAGAACGGCGCCACGGTGGGCTCCGCGCTGCTGGACTCCACGGAGCCCCGGTCCGGACAGGACGCGCGTACGGCGCCGCCCATCACCAGTGAGTCCTCGCTGGAGGCGGAGGTCTTCGTCCAGATGGTGCGGGACGGGGAGGTGCCGGGCGGCGTGGACACGGTGGACCTGCGCGCGCGGTTGAACGCGGAGCAGGCGGTGGCGGTGCGCGGTCAGCTCAAGGAGACGGCGACGGAGTCCGTGGAGGCGCTCGCCGCGGCGGTGAGGGCGGCGCAGGCCACGCGGATCAAGGCGTACGCCAGGTCCGGCGTGGTCGTCACGCAGGAGCAGCTCTTCAGCGCGTCGCTGGACGCATCCGCGCAGTTGGACGCGGCGCTGGATGCCGGCGGTGCGTCCGCGGCGAGCGCCTACGACACGTTCTTCGCGGCGGTGCGCGCGGCCACGCCCGACGTGAGCGACACCCAGGACCAGCAGGCGGAGCGCGAGGCCAGCGTGTCCTACCGCATGGCGGTGGAGGCACGGCTGTCCGGCGGAGCGGGGATGGCGGTCGCGGACGCGTCCGTCCGGGCCGCTGCGTCACTGGAGGCCCGAGCCACCGAGGCCGCCGTGAAGGCCCTGCTCCAGGGTGCCGGCGCCGCGGACACGGTGGTGGCCCAGGCGAACACCGCCGCCACGTCGCTGCGAGCGAGCCTGTCCGGAGCCACGTCGGCCAGCGCCGCCGCGAGCGCCTGGACGTCCTACAACGCCCAGCTCGCCACCAGCGGCAACGCGTCCGTGATGGGCGCGCAACTGGGCGTGACGAGCAGCAACCAGCTCGCCTTCGACTCCGCGGTGCACGCGGGCGCGCAGGCGGGCGCGGCGCTGGAGTCCACGCTGGGCTCGGTGCTGGAGCAGTCCGGAAAGGCCTCCGCCACGGTGCTCGCGGACGCGGTGGTCAGCGCCTTCACCACGTATGACGCCACAGTGCGAGGCGGCGCCACGGCCACCCTGACGGCCTTCGGAGCCAAGGCCACCCCCGGCGTGGAGCTGCTGATCATCGCCGAGGGTTCGTTCCGGCTTCGGTAGTGCATTCCGGGAGCAGGAAAGTCTCGTTCAGATTCCAGATGACTGCGACCAGCGCCACAATTCCAACCCAATGAACTCATCACCCGGCCCAACCGATCCCGCAGAGTTCACACAAGAAGCCATACCTGACACATGGCGAGAAAACCTAGTCTATGCCCTCCCTGGCATCGTGGGCTCCATCACAGTCATTGCCACATCAACTGAGAAGAACTGGTTCGCACGCATCTTGGTTGCTGGGTTTGGCGGCCTCGGATTTCAAGCCCTTATCTACCTCGCGCTTATCACAGCCATCTATTACTCCAAGCGTCTCGCTGGCGATCCCAACCCTTCACAAGAAGCGGGATGGTGGCGCAAAGAAAGGCACACGATGACTGGAGCCGCACTGGTTGTTGCCCTCCTCTACGCAACATCTTGCTACCTAGACCACAGTGAGAAGCAGCGCATCACGAGGTGCATTCGAGAGACAGAACGAAGCCCCTATTGGATTTCCCCCGGGGAGCCTAAAACCGCCAGCTCAATCGCCTACCACTGCATGAACAGAGACTAGCGCAATTCCGAGACCAATTCCGCCCCGTCTCGCCGCAAGCAAACCAGCAGCCGAGACACATTGGTCTATTTCGATTGATTCGAGAGCAGGCGATGCTTGAGTCAATGAGACGTGGGACAGAGTGGCTCGGTGACAGGATGCCTGCGCTGTTCCTGAGGCCACGATGAAAGACGTGCTCACGATTCAAGAGGCCTATGCGGCGATGTACGAGTACCTCCAGGCGCTACACAGCGTGTCCCCTTCGGACGAGCTGGGTGGCCTGCTGGGCAGCATGTCCCTGCTCGATGACGGCACCCCCGCGGACCCTGCTGTCTGGGCAGACTGGTTGATCGCCGTGCAGAAAGCGCGGCAGGGCGCTGTCGACATGCGACTGAAGCTCACTCCGAAGTGAGTTCCTGCTCCTCCCGCCGCAGCGCGCGGTCCAGCACGAAGGTCCCGAATGGGACCAGGGACGCTCCGAACGCCGCGAGCGAACGGCGCACCGGCCAGTCGTGCTCCGAAGCCGCGCGGAACAGCGACGACACGAAGAGCAGGAACAGCAGTCCGTGGACCGCGCCGGTGATTCGCACCGCCAGGGGCTGGTCCAGCAGGTACTTCACCGGCATCGCGATGAAGAGCAGCCCCAGGAAGGACATCCCCTCCAGGAAGGCCACCCACCTCAGCTGCCTCAACGCACTCATGGGTCCACCCCGGGCCAGCGCGGCCGGAAGATCATCAACACCAGGACGCAGAAGAACGGCACGGCCGCCAGCAGCACTCCCGCCACCGTGCGCCGCTCGTGCGTCGCCATGGCCACCAGCGTCAGCTGCGACACCAGCGACAGCGACAGGCCACCCAATATCCATGGCTCCGTCAGCGCGACGTTGAGCTGGAGCGTCAGCAGGTAGCCCGCCGTCCACGTCACCACCAGCCCCAATGACGCGACGCCGTGCACCGCGCGCTTGCGTTCGCGCGACGTCGTGGCGACCAGCGCCGCAATCAGCCCTCCCCCGAAGAGAACCACGCCCACGAACTTCAGCAGGAGCAGCAAGCGGTAGATCAACACCCCGCCCGTATGCCACGCCCCTTGCCTCTCCGTGAGTGGCGGAAACGCCATCTTTCGACGACTTCCCGCCAACGGGCCCATCTGGCGGGAACACCCCGGTCCTGGCATCTTCCCGCCATGCACACCGTGGCCATCGTCGCGCTGGATGGAGTGGTGCCCTTCGACCTGTCCATCCCCACCGAGGTCTTCGGCCGCGTGCGTCTGCCGGACGGCAGCGCGGGCTACGAGGTCCGCGTCTGCGGCGTGACGCCGGAGGTCCACGCGGGCGCCTTCCGCGTGAAGCCCCACCACGGCCTGGGCGCGCTGGCTCGCGCGGACACCATCGTCCTGCCGGGCACCTCGGACGTCTCCGTGCCCGTGCCTCCCCGGCTCCTCAAGGCGCTCCGAGCGGCGGCCCGCCGGGGCACGCGCATCGCGTCCATCTGCTCCGGCGCCTTCATCCTGGCCGCGACCGGACTGCTCGACGGACAGCGCGCCACCACGCACTGGCTGGCCGCCGAGGAGCTGGCCCGGCGCCACCCCGCCATCCACGTGGACCCGGACGTGCTCTACGTCGACAACGGCCAGCTGCTCACCTCCGCGGGCGCGGCGGCGGGGCTCGACCTGTGCCTGCACCTGGTGCGGATGGACTACGGCGCATCGGTGGCGGCGGACGCGGCGCGGATGGCCGTGATGCCCCTGGAGCGCGACGGCGGCCAGTCCCAGTTCATCGCCCACGCTCCTCCTTCACCGGAGGGCGCTTCGCTGGAGCCGCTCCTGCGCTGGATGGAGGACCACCTGCACCGTCCACTCACGCTCCAGGCCCTGGCCCGGAAGGCGGCGATGAGTGAGCGCACCCTGAGCCGCCGCTTCCGCGAACAGACCGGCACCACGCCCCTCCAGTGGCTCCTGCGCGCCCGCGTGCGCCGCGCCCAGCACCTGCTGGAGACCACCGGCCGGTCCGTGGAGGCCGTCGCGGAGGCCGTGGGGTTCGGCTCGCCCACCACCTTCCGCGAACACTTCCAGCGCTTCGTCACCACCAGTCCCCTCGCCTACCGCCGCGCGTTCCGGGGAGGCCAGCGCCTCAGTGCTGGTGGCCGAAGCGCACCTCCACCTCCGGGTGCGCCGCGACGAACGCGCGCAGCTTCTTGAAGCTCTCCACGCCGCGCGGCCCGTCCTGCGTGAAGGAGCCCGGCTCCACGTCGTGCTCCCAGCCCCAGCGCGTGTGGCTGGCGTCCCCCAACAGCAGCACCGGTCCCTTCGTGGAGCGCACCAGGTACGCCGTGCTGCCCGGCGTGTGCCCCGGCACCCAGAGCGCCCACACGGAGCCGTCCCCGAAGACGTCCACCGCGCCGTCGAAGAGGCCCTTCGGATCCGCCGTGTAGTTCCACTCCGACAGCGGCGGCTTGCCCGCCAGCGCGCGGTCCGTGGCGCCCTGCACCACCAGGTTCACGAAGGCGCGGCTGCCCGTCTCACCCGGGCCCGTGTACACGGGAGTCCCCGCCGGTGCGTCCGCCATGCCGCTGATGTGGTCCGGATGCAGGTGCGTGAGGAAGACGCCGGACAGCGGCTGCGGCTGCTTCGCCAGCCACTCGCCCAGCGGCGCCAGCACCTTCATCTTCTCCATGTGCATCGCGCTCGTGATGATGCCGCCCAGCGCCGAGCGGTCCGGCGCGTCCCGCAGCGCCGTCTCCACGCCCGTGTCCACGATGAACAGCCCCTTCGCCGGGTGGCGCAGCGCGTGGAAGAAGACCTGCACCGGCTCATCCCCGTCCTCCAGATGCGCCGCCTTCGCCGTGGGGTGGTCCAGGTTGATGAGGCCGCCGCGGTCCACCGCCCAGTCGCACGAGGTGACGGTCTCCAGCTCCACCGGCCCGGGCACGTCCAGCTCCGCGAGCAGCGCGTCCGCCGGTCGCGTCACCCCCAGCGCGGACTTCTGCACGGCATGGGACGACGTGGCGCAGCCGGTGGTGACACCGGCGACGGCGAGGCTGAGCGCTAGCAGGGCGGACTTCATGGCGGACTCCTTCCGGCGCGAGGCACCGGGCGTTCGGGACAGGCGGCAAGATGCGCCATGCCTCGGTGGATGGAAATCCGCGAAAACGGCATGATGCCATCCACTCATGGATATCTCCTGGGATGACGCCCGGCTGTTCCTCGCCATCGCGGAGACGGGCAGCTTCAGCGGGGCCGCGCGGCGGCTGCGCATCGGACAGCCCACCGTGAGCCGGCGGCTGGCCGCGCTGGAGTACGCGGTGGGCGCGGCGCTGTTCCGCCGCAGCGTGGATGGCGCGGCGCTCACGGTGGCCGGTGAGCGATTGCTCGTCCCCGCGAAGAAGATGGCGGAGTGGGCCGGCGAGCTGCACCGCGCGGCCGAGTCCGCGGACAGCTCACCCCGGGGCATCGTGCGCGTGACGGCCACGCCCTTCATGAGCTTCGACTTCGTGGCCCCCTTCGCCGCCTTCGTCGCCCAGAAGCACCCGGGCCTGCGCCTGGAGGTGCAGTCACAGATTCAATACCTCGACCTGGCGCGCGGCGAAGCGGACCTCGCGCTTCGCGGCCGGCCTCCCACGGGCGCGGACTTGAAGCTCGTGGACACGCTGGAGGTCCCCAACGCCGTCTTCGTCTCCAAGGCCCTCAAGGCCCGCCTGCCGAAGAAGGCCACCCTCCAGCAGCTGCCCTGGGTGGCCTGGGCGCCTCCCTTCGAGGCCGTCCCACCCAACCCCCAGCTGGAGTCGATGATCCCCGGCTTCGCCCCGTCCTTCACGGCGGACAACTACCTGGTGATGCTCGCGGCGGCGGAGGCCGGGCTGGGGGCCATGGTGATGGCGCGCCTGAACCACCGCTTCACGCGCCCCACGCAGCTGGTGCCCCTGGACCTGGACCTGGGCCCCTTCTCCCGGAGCCAGACGCACCTGGTGTGCGCGAAGTCCGCCCTGGACATCCCCCGCGTCCGGCGCGTGTCCGAGCTGTTGCAGGAGGAGTTCCAACGAATTCGCCTGGGTCGATGAAAACCCACAACGGGTGCCAGCCCGCGTATTGTCCCCGCCATGCAATCCGTCCGTCCCGCCGCCGCATCCTACGTCCTCATTGACGCCGAGAACGTCGATTGGGCCGTCTCCAACATCGTCGGGCGCAAGCCCGAGCCCCAGGACCGGGTGCAGTTCGACCGGCTCGTGGCCTTCTGCGACACGTACTTCCCCAAGCCCGTACGCTGCGTGGTGGTGCTCAACTCGCGCGGCGAGCAGCTGCCGGACGCGATGATTGGCTTCGTGCGCGCGCTGAAGTCCGCGGGCTGTGAGGTCGCGCTCCTGCACGGCCGTCCGGATCAGAAGGTCGTGGACCTGGGCATCCTCAAGCTGCTGGAGAACATCCGCACCCAGCGCCCGCAGGCGGCGGTGGGCCTGGCCAGCCACGACGGCGCGGACTTCGCGGAGGCCCTCAAGCCCCTGCTTGAAGAGAAGCGCCAGGTCGCGGTGCTGGGCCTGCGTGAGTACGTGAGCCAGAAGTTCCGCGAGCTCACCCCCATGGGCCTGAAGGTCGTCGACCTGGAGCTCAACGCCCGGGTCTTCCAGCGCCCCCTGCCCCGGCTGCTGCCGGTCAACGTGGACGAGTTCGATCCTTCGCTGTTCGTCTAGCCGCGGTTTCCCTTCCCGGAGTCCGTCATGTCATCCCAGTCCGTCCCCCAGCGCGGCGCCGCGTCCGCCTCACTGCATGCCCTGCTGGCCGCGGAGTGGCAGTACTCGCTCCAGCAGTACCCCACCTACGCGTCGCTCCTGGGGGACAGGCGCTGGAATGATCAATGGGATGACCTGAGCCTCGCGGGGCTGGAGGCGGACCACCAGCACAGCCACGCGGTGCTGCGCCAGCTCCAGGACGTGGACCGCGCCGCGCTGGACAGCGAAGCGGACCGGCTGCACCTGGACCTCTTCCGCCGGATGCACGAGACCTGGATTGAAGAGTACGGGGTGAAGGCCCACCTGCTGCCCCTCAACCAGATGGGGTGCCTGCCGGAGGGCCTGAAGATGCCTCCGGGGCTCCAGACGGCGTACCAGCTGGCGGACACCCTGCGCTTCGAGACGGTGCGGGATTACGAGGACTGGGTGAAGCGGCTGGAGCGCTTCGGCACCTACGCGGATCAAATCGTGGCGCTGATGCGCGAGGGCATGCGCCAGCACCGCATCCACCCGCGCATCGTGCTCCAGCGCATCCCGCCGCAGCTGGAGCGGCAGGTGGTGAAGGACCCGGCGGAGAGCGGCTTCTACAGCCCCTTCAAGCGCATGCCGGAGGACTTCGCGCCGGAGGATGTACGGCGGCTTACGCAGGCGGGCCGGGACGCCATCGCGAACACCGTGGTGCCCGCGCTCAAGCGCGCCCTGGACTTCGTCGTCACGGAGTACCTGCCCGCCGCCCCGGAGACCGTGGGCGTGTGGCAGTTCCCGGACGGCGAGGAGATGTACACGGTGCTCGCGCGCCGGCACACGACGACGCGGCTGACGCCGGATGAGATCCACGCGATGGGGCTCGCGGAGGTGCAGCGGCTGCGCGCGGAGCTGGATGGAGTCATGGCGCGCACGGGCTTCACCGGCACGCGTACCGCCTTCTTCGAGATGCTGCGCACGGAGCCGCGCTTCTACGAGCCCACGGGTGAGGCGCTGCTCGCGCGCTACCGGACGCTGGCCCGGCGCATTGATCCGCTGCTGCCGCGTCTGTTCCGGACGATGCCCAGGAAGCCCTACGTCGTCGAACCCATCCCGGAGGCCATGGCCCCGGACGTGACGACGGCCATCTACTTCCCGGCCTCCGCGGACGGCTCGCGCCCGGGCACCTTCCAGGTGAACCTCTACCGGCCGGAGACGCGGCCCGTCTGGGAGATGGTCCCCCTGACGCTGCACGAGGCCATGCCCGGCCACCACCTCGCGCTGGCCCTGGCCTCCGAGCAGACCGACGTGCCGGACTTCCGCCGCTTCACGTCCTACGCAGCCTTCGACGAAGGCTGGGCCCTCTACGCCGAGTCGCTGGGCGATGAGCTGGGCCTGTACGACGACCCGTACGACAAGTTCGGGCAGCTGGCCTACGAGATGTGGCGCGCGGTGCGGCTGGTGGTGGACACCGGCCTGCACGCGAAGCGGTGGACGCGGAAGCAGGCGCTGGACTTCTTCATGGAGAACGCGCCGCGCCAGGAGCTGGACATCACCAACGAGGTGGACCGCTACATCGCGTGGCCGGGCCAGGCGCTGGCGTACAAGGTCGGCCAGCTGCGCATCCGCGCGCTGCGTGACCGTGCCGAGGCCGCGCTGGGCGCACGCTTCGACGTGAAGGCCTTCCACGACGTGGTGCTGCTGACGGGCTCGCTGCCGCTGGACGTGCTGGAGGCCCAGGTGGACGCGTGGGTGGCGCGGGAGTCCGCGTGAAGCGTCCGCTCGTCGCGGGGCTGCTCCTGGGAGGCGTAGCCCTGCTGGCGATGGCCGCCTGGGTCGCGGTGCGCAGCGCGCGCTACATCTCCCAGGAGGTGCACCCGCCCCGGCAGCCGGTGGGCAGTCCTCCGGCGGACGCGGAGGTCACCGGCCTGCGGGACGTGGCGTTCCAGGACGCGGAGGGCTTGCAGCTCAAGGGCTGGTACCTGCCGCCGCGCGATGGGGCGCTCGTCGTCCTGGTCCATGGGCTGTCGGGCAACCGCACCCAGCTCCTGCCCGAGGCGCGGTTCCTGGCGAAGGCCGGGTACGGGCTGGTGCTCTTCGACCTGGGCGCGCACGGAGAGAGCGGCGGGACGGTGTCCACCTATGGCGACCGCGAGGCCGGCCAGGTGCGGGCGGCGGTGGACTTCGCCTCGCGCCAGCCGGAGGTGGACGCGAAGCGCATCGGCGCGCTTGGCTTCTCGCTGGGCGGCTATTCGGTCCTGAAGGCGGCGGCCGAGGATCCGCGCCTCAAGGCCGTGGTGGTGGAGGCCGCGGCCGTGGCGCCCGCGCAGGCGCTCCAGGACGAGCTGGGCCACTGGGGTCCGCTGGGGCTGTGGCCGGCGCTGGGGGTGATGAAGCGCGCGGGGGTGGACGTGAACGCCGTGCAGCCCGCGCGGCACATGGCCGCGCTCGCGGGCCGCCCCGTCCTCCTGGTGGCGGGCGAGTCGGATCCGTGGGTGCCGGACGCCGCGCTGGAGGACCTGCTGCGCCAGGGACAGGGCCCCTGGGAGAAGTGGCGCGTGCCGGGGGCGGGGCACGAGAGCTACCTCCAGGCGTCCCCGGAAGAATATCCACGCAGGGTGGTGGCGTTCTTCTCGCGCTTTCTCTGAATGTGGCGGTTGGGGAGCGGCCGAGGGGTCGGCCAGATGTAAGGAATCTACCCAGACGCGATCATTCCAATCCAGGCATGGCATGCTGCGCGGCCGGGTTCGCCGTCTTTTCCAGCCTCTTCAATCTCAAACGCTCGGAACCTGACGGTCTGATGCCTCTGGGGGATAGCTCCGTGGACGCAGCGCTCATGCAGACAGTGGTGGCGCGTTTCACCGCGCAAGCGTCCCGGACGCCCGACGCCGAGGCGGTCCGCTTCGAGGGCGCGGGGCTGACGTACGCGGCGCTGGACCGCCGCTCCAACCAGCTGGCGCACCACCTGCGGGGGCTGGGCGTCACCACGGACGTGCTCGTCGGCGTGTGCCTGGAGCGCTCGGTGGAGATGGTGGTGGCGGTGCTGGCCGTGCTCAAGGCCGGCGGCGCGTATCTGCCATTGGACCCGGCCTATCCCGCGCCGCGCCTGGCGTTCATGCTGGAGGACGCGAAGGCGCCGGTGCTGCTCACCCAGGCAAAGCTGCGCGCGGGCCTGCCCGCCTTCGCGGGGCCGGTGCTGTGCCTGGATGAGTCCCCTGCCCTCTTCGCCTCGGACGCCCCGGCCTCGCCGGTGGACGCGTCGAGCCTGGAGGGGCTGGCCTACGCCATCTACACGTCCGGCTCCACGGGCACGCCCAAGGGCGTGGCCATGGGGCACCGGCCGCTCGCCAACCTCATCGCGTGGCAGCTGGGGCAGTCCATCGCGGGGCCGGGCACGCGCACGCTCCAGTTCTCTCCGCTGTCCTTCGACGTGTCGTTCCAGGAGCTGTTCGGCACCTGGTGCTCCGGCGGGACGCTGGTGCTGGTGCGGGACGCGCTGCGGCTGGATGCCGTGCTGCTGTTGCAGCTCCTGGCGGACGAGCGCGTGGAGCGGCTGTTCCTGCCCTTCATCGCGCTGCAGAACCTTTCCGAGATCGCCACCTCGCACCAGAAGGTGCCGCCCGGTCTTCGCGAAGTCGTCACCGCGGGCGAGCAACTCCAGGTGACGCACCACCTGCGCGCGTTCTTCTCCGCGCTGCCGGGCTGCGCGCTGCACAACCACTACGGCCCGTCGGAGACGCACGTCGTCTCCAGCTACGTGCTCACGGGCTCACCCGACGCATGGCCCGCGCTGCCGCCCATTGGCAAGGCGGTGGACGGCTGCGAGCTGCTGGTGCTGGACGAGCAGAAGAAGCCCGTGCCCCAGGGCGAGTCCGGCGAGCTGTTCCTCGCGGGCGTGTGTCTGGCGCGTGGATACCTGCACCGTGAAGCGCTGACGGCGGAGCGCTTCGTGCCGCACCCGCTCAAGCCCGGCGCCGGCGAGCGCGCGTACAAGACGGGCGACCTGGCGCGCGTGCTGCCGGACGGCAACGTGGAGTTCCTGGGCCGCATCGACGGCCAGGTGAAGGTGCGCGGCTACCGCATCGAATTGGGCGAGATTGAGGTCGCGCTGGGCAGCCACCCGGCGGTGAAGCAGGTGGCGGTGGTGGCGCGCGAGGACGTGCCCGGCGACAAGCGGCTGGTCGCCTACGTCGTCCCGGACGGAAAGCTGGAGCACGCGGCCGGGGCGCTGCGGCGCCACCTGTCCACGCGGGTGCCGGACTACATGGTGCCCTCCGCGTTCGTGGTGATGGACGCCCTGCCCCGCACGCCCAGCGGCAAGATTGATCGCCGCGGACTGCCCGCCCCGCTGCCCACGCGGCCGGAGCTGCAACAGGCGTTCGTCGCGCCGCGCTCGCCGCTGGAGCGCACGCTCGCGGACGCGTGGGCGCAGCTGCTCCGCATCGACCGGGTGGGTGTGCACGACAGCTTCTTCGAGCTGGGCGGCAACTCGCTGCTCGCGCTCCAGTGCGTGGCGCGGCTGCGGCAGGCGCACGGGCTGGAGATCCCCATCGTCCAGCTGTTCCAGTCCCCCACGGTGGCGCAGCTGGCGGCGGTGCTGACGGGGGATGCGTCCCGCCCGTCGCTGCGGCAGCAGGTGGAGGCGCGGCAGGCGAAGCGGCAGCAGCCGGGCGGCGGCGCGGAGCCGGTGGCCATCATCGGCATGGCGGGCCGCTTCCCGGGCGCTCCCGACATCGAATCCTTCTGGAAGAACCTGGTGGGCGGCGTGGAGTCCGTCACCACCTTCACGCGCGAGGAGGTGGACGCGTCCGTGCCCGCCGCCGAGCGCGACGCCCCCGAGTACGTGCGGTCGCGCGGCATCCTGGACGGCGTGGAGCTGTTCGACGCGGCCTTCTTCGGCATCACGCCGAAGGAGGCGCAGGTGATGGATCCGCAGCAGCGCCTGTTCCTGGAGACGGCCTGGGAGGCGCTGGAGTCCGCGGGCGTGGTGCCGGAGGCGTACCCCGGCCTCATCGGCGTCTTCGCGGGCACGCACAACAACAGCTACGGGCCGCTGCACGTGATGCCCCGGCAGGACATCGTGGGCCGGGTGGGCGCCTTCCAGGCGATGGTGGCCAACGAGAAGGACTACGTGGCCACCCGCGTCGCGCACAAGCTGGACCTGCGCGGCCCCGCGCTGTCGCTCAATACGGCATGCTCCACGTCGCTGGTCGCGGTCGCGCAGGCGTTCTGGGCGCTCCAGACGCACCAGTGCGACGTGGCCCTGGCGGGCGGCGCGTCCGTGACGGTGCCGCAGAAGTCCGGCCACCTGTACCTGGAGGGCGGCATGCTCTCCCAGGACGGGCACTGCCGCCCGTTCGACGCGAAGGCCACCGGCACCCTCTTCAGCGACGGCCTGGGCGCGGTGGTGCTCAAGCGCCTGTCGGACGCACAGGCGGACGGCGACGTCATCCACGCGGTGCTGCGCGGCGTGGGCATCAACAACGACGGCGCGGCCAAGGTGAGCTTCGCGGCGCCGGGCGTGGAGGGCCAGGCCACCGCCATCGCCACGGCGCACGCGAACGCGGGCATCGACCCGCGCACCATCCGCTACGTGGAGGCGCACGGCACGGCGACGCCGCTGGGCGACCCCATCGAGGTGGAGGCGCTGTCGCAGGCCTTCCGCGCGCACACGTCCGACACGGGCTTCTGCGCCATCGGCTCGGTGAAGAGCAACTTCGGCCACCTCACCGCCGCGGCGGGCGTGGCGGGCCTGTTGAAGACGGTGCTGTCCCTGAAGCACCGCGAGCTGCCGCCGACGCTGCACTTCCAGACGCCCAACCCTAAAATCGACTTCCCGCGCAGCCCCTTCTTCGTGCAGACCCGGCGCTCCGCGTGGCCGGAGGGTACGGGTCCGCTGCGCGCGGGCGTGAGCTCGTTTGGCGTGGGCGGCACCAACGCGCACGTGGTGGTGGAGGAGGCGCCGGAGCGTCCGGCGGCCGGTCCTTCGAAGCCGCGCCAGCTGCTGACGCTGTCGGCGAAGACGCCCGCGGCCCTGTCGCAGGCGGCGCTGCGGCTGGCCACGCACCTCCAGGCGCATCCGGAGGACTCGCTCGCGGACGTGGCGCACACGCTGGCCACGGGGCGCAAGGCGTTCCCGTTCCGCCGCGCCGTGGTGGCGGGCTCGCATGAAGAGGCCGTGCGGGCGCTGACGGCGGCCGAACCGGAGGCGTCCGGCCTGGAGTCCACGCCGCCCGTCGCGTTCCTCTTCCCGGGCCAGGGCTCGCAGCATCCGGACATGGCGCACGGGCTGTACCGCCACGCGCCGGCGTTCCGCGCCACGGTGGATGCGTGCGCGGAGGTGCTCAAGCCGCTGCTCGGGCGCGACCTGCGCGAGGTGCTCTTCCCGAAGGACCCGGAGTCTCCCGAGGCCGCGGAGGCGCTGCGCCAGACGTCGTTCGCGCAAGCCGCGCTGTTCACGGTGGAGTACGCGCTCGCGCAGCTCTGGTGGAGCTGGGGCGTGCGGCCGGGCGCGCTCGTGGGCCACAGCGTGGGCGAGTTCGTCGCCGCGTGCCTCGCGGGCGTCTTCACGCTGGAGGACGCGCTGCACCTGGTGGCGAAGCGCGGCCAGCTGATGCAGGCGCAGGCGCCGGGCAGCATGCTGTCGGTGCGCCTGTCCGCGGAGGCCATGGCGCCCCGGTTGACGGACGGTCTGGCCATCGCGTCGGACAACGGGCCTCGCCTGTGCGTGGTGTCCGGGCCCACGGAGGCCGTGCAGCGGCTCCAGGCCGCGCTGGAGGCGGAGGGCACCGCGTGCCGGCTGCTCCAGACGTCGCACGCGTTCCACTCGCCGATGATGGACGCCGCGGTGGCGCCCTTCCTGGAGACGCTGAAGGGCGTGCGCCTGTCCGAGCCGCGCATCCCCATTGTCTCCACCGCGACGGGCACGTGGCTGAAGGCCTCCGAGGCGACTTCGCCCGAGTACTGGGCGCGGCACCTGCGCGACACGGTCCGCTTCTCCCCCGCGCTGCGCACGCTCTGGGACCAGGGCGAGCACCTGCTCCTGGAAGTGGGCCCGCGCGTGACGCTGGCCACGCTGGCGCGGCAGCAGGCCACCGCTGATCAGCGCTCGCGGGTGTTCGCCTCCCTGGGCGAGTCCACCGGCGATGCCTCGGACTGGACCGCCCTCTTGAGCGCCGCGGGCCAGCTGTGGCGCCGGGGCGTGGCCCTGGACTGGCGGGCCTTCCACGCCGACGAGCAGCGCCAGCGCGTCACCCTTCCCACGTATCCCTTCCAGCGGCAGCGCCACTGGATCGACCTCGAGCAGGC
>NZ_RAWL01001272.1:0-416 GCF_003668885.1 Corallococcus sp. AB049A
GGGCGGTGACGAGCCGGTGCTGATCGCCTGGAAGACCGGTGTGCCGGTGCGCGTGGACCGCGACCGTGTCGCCGCCGGCAAGGCGCTGATCGAGGCCGGCTGCGATGTGATCGTCTGCGACGATGGCCTGCAGCACTACCGCCTGGCGCGCGACATCGAGATCGAAGTGGTCGATGCGCAGCGTCGCTACGGCAATGGCCGGATGATTCCGGCCGGGCCGTTGCGCGAGCCCGTCAGCCGCGCCAGCGAATGCGATTTCCGGGTGGTCAACCTCGGCCAGGCCGATGAGGAAACCGCAGCGCAGGCCTGTGGCTTCGGCCAGTGGCCGATGGCGCTGCACATCGACAGTGCACAGCCGCTGGCCGGTGGTCGCGCTCGCCCGCTGGCGTACTTCAAGGGCCAGCGCGTGCATGCGG
>NZ_RAWL01001273.1:0-415 GCF_003668885.1 Corallococcus sp. AB049A
TAACTAACGAGAAACATCGTGATATCTGCGAGAAGAAGTGGAATATCCCGAGCGGCACCATTCCGGCGAAAATCGGTCTGCATGCGGTAGCACAAGACCGTGCGCTGAAAGACGGCAAGCTGAATGTTTACTGGACCATGTGTACCAACAACATGCAGGCCGGGCCGAACATCAATGAAGAGCGTATGCCGGGCTGGCGCGATCCGCGCAACTTCATCATCGTCTCCGATCCGTATCCGACAGTCAGTGCGCTGGCCGCCGACTTGATCCTGCCGACCGCAATGTGGGTAGAAAAAGAGGGTGCTTACGGTAACGCCGAACGCCGTACTCAGTTCTGGCGTCAGCAGGTACAGGCACCGGGCGAAGCGAAATCGGATCTCTGGCAGTTAGTCCAGTTCTCCCGCCGCTTCAAAAC
>NZ_RAWL01001274.1:0-415 GCF_003668885.1 Corallococcus sp. AB049A
CTCGTGGGCGTGGGGGCTGGCGGTGGCGGTGGGGCTGTTCTTGTCCGTGCTGCTGCACGAGATGGCGCACACGCTCTATGCACTGCGGCATGGCGGCGAGGTGCACGGCATCACGCTGATGATTGTGGGAGGCGTGTCGGAGCTGGCGGAGGTGCCCAGGCGTCCCCGGGACGAGGCCGTGATGGCGCTGGTGGGGCCGCTGACGAGCCTGGGGCTGGCGGCGGTGCTGGGCGTGCTGACGTGGGGGATGCACGGCCTGGGGCTGTTCCAGTTGCAGTTCGCGCTCTTCACGCTGGCGATGCTCAACGTGGTGCTGGGGGGCTTCAACCTGTTGCCGGCGTTCCCCATGGACGGGGGGCGCATCGTGCGGGCGGCGCTGACGCCTCGGTTGGGATTGGTGCGGGCGACGCAGGTG
>NZ_RAWL01001275.1:0-415 GCF_003668885.1 Corallococcus sp. AB049A
CACCTCAGCATCGTGCAGCAGGTCGAACAGCAGGGCTCGCTCACCGCGGCCGCCGGCGTGCTCAACCTGACCCAGTCGGCGCTCAGCCACAGCATGAAAAAGCTGGAGCAGCAGCTGGGCACCGATGTCTGGCTGCGCGAGGGCCGCAGCCTGCGCCTGACCCAGGCCGGGCAGTACCTGCTGGCGGTCGCCAACCGGGTACTGCCGCAGCTGGACCTGGCCGAGGAGCGGTTGGGCCAGTTCGCGCAGGGCGAGCGCGGCGCGCTGCGCATCGGCATGGAATGCCATCCGTGCTACCAGTGGCTGCTGAAGATCGTCTCTCCCTACCTGGCGGCGTGGCCGGACGTGGATGTGGACGTCAAGCAGAAGTTCCAGTTCGGTGGCATCGGCGCATTGTTCGGTTACGAGATCGACC
>NZ_RAWL01001276.1:0-415 GCF_003668885.1 Corallococcus sp. AB049A
ACCATCACCAGCAGCGAGAACTCCGAGCCCGGCGCGTGCGGCGCCACCCAGCGGCCCAGCGCGATGAACAGCAGCGGCAGGCCGATCATCATCGCCAGCAGGGCCAGGCTGGACAGCGCCATGTGGCCCGGGTCGCCGGCCTGCAGCACGATGAACAACGCCGCCAGCGCCAGCAGTTCGCCGGCGATGGCCTTGCTGGTGACCCAGAACCGCTCGTCCTCGCTCAGGCCCAGCCGCGACAGCGAATCCATGATGAAGCCGGTGGAGGGCGTCAGCAGCGCCAGCGCCAGCAGCCCAGCGGCCTGCCATGGCAGCCCCGCATAGCGCCAGGCCAGCCAGCCCACGCCGAACAGCGTGCCGGTACGGATCACCAGGTGCGCCAGCAGCGGCCACATGCCACGCCGCAGCGCCTGCA
>NZ_RAWL01001277.1:0-415 GCF_003668885.1 Corallococcus sp. AB049A
TGCGTGGGCGGGTGCGCCTGTAACAGGCGGCTGCGGGGAGCGCAGCCATTGCCTCGCCCGAAAGGGAAAGGGCGCGGCGGGCCGCGCTTCCGCTTCCACGAACCGCTGCGCTGCCGCACGCCTGCGGGCGACCGATCTGGGATAATGGGGATTCCTGTTTCCTCTGCTGCCGGACCGGTCATGACCCAGAAGACGCTGCTCAACGATACCCACCGCGCCCTTGGCGCCAAGATGGTCGATTTCGGGGGTTGGGACATGCCCATCCACTACGGCTCGCAGCTGGACGAACACCACCTGGTGCGTCGCGAAGCCGGCGTGTTCGACGTCAGTCACATGACCGTGGTCGACCTGCGCGGTGACCAGGTCAAGCCGTTCCTGCGCCGCCTGCTGGCCAATTCGATCGACAAACTGAAGG
>NZ_RAWL01001278.1:0-415 GCF_003668885.1 Corallococcus sp. AB049A
CGCGTCCTCTTCGGCGGCGTTGCGGTCCATGCCACTCTCCATCTGCTGCTCGATGTGATCCTCTCGGATACGCCATGCTCGCCGGATGATGATGGCTCTCATACTGGTGATGGTTGCTGCTAACGTAGGCGTGTAAAATATGGCGGGCACCTATCCGTTCTTCTCCCCACATGTGCCTAACACTACCAAACCGCTTAACATGGCGTTCTCGTACTCTTTATCCCTCAAATCGTGATCGAACATCGCGACCCAAAACTCTGAACTGGCCCGGATGATGTCCTCTCGCTTGTCGCTGCTCGATATTCGTCCGGACGACGCATGCTGTAACTGTGCTAATGCTTGCTGCTAGCCGATCGTTAATCGGTATGCGGGCCGCTCTGACATCTCTGCCGTCCGCCAAATGTACCTCAATATC
>NZ_RAWL01001279.1:0-415 GCF_003668885.1 Corallococcus sp. AB049A
CTCCGTCAACGCCTCCAGGTCCGCTTGCGAGTAGGTCGCCGCGCGCCAGATCGCGTCCTCCACGCCAACAGGGCTGCCTGCGAGCCGAGCCCGCCTGACGGCACGTCGGACCCGCACGCGCTGCCTGACCGATAGCGAGCCCTTCACCTCTTCGGTCAAGGCATCCGGGGCATCCAGGAGGTTCTTCCCCGTCACAAGTTCAAGCAGGACATTGCCAAGCGCGAAGAGGTCCGAGCGCGCGTCCACGCGGCCCGTCAGGAGCATTTCCGGGGAGGAGTAGAACGCATCCCCCTGCGGCTGACGCACCGTGGATGAAACGCGGCCGGGCAGGTCCGAAAGGGCGAGCCCAAAGTCGGAGACCTGCACGTCGCCGTTCCAATCGACGAAGATGTGCTCAACGTCGAGCGCCCGGTGG
>NZ_RAWL01001280.1:0-414 GCF_003668885.1 Corallococcus sp. AB049A
GTGCAATAGCGGCCATCTCCATGTGTCCTCCGTTCAGACCCCGGAATGGATGCCTAATGTCGAACGTGAAGCGGAGAGCCTGCGTAATCAGGAACTCGGGAGCCAAGACTTGTTCCTTTGTCGTTTTCGGCAGGCGAGAGGCATAGACTTCGCAGTCCATCTTGTGGTCTTCGATCTTGTTTGCAAGAAACATGGCGCAGCGCATTATGGCTTTCGGTTCGTAGGTCATGGGCGAGTTGAAGAGGTAGAAGCGCTTCAAATATTGGATTCCAGTAGCCTAATAGCAACAGGTTAGGACAAGTACTCTGGTCTTGAGTATGTTCACGGCCAGCTCACAATCACGTTATTGGGGAATCCTAGAAACTCTCCCAGGTCGGTAGCTTGCTTGCAGAAGGCATTCACGATCTTCTGTTC
>NZ_RAWL01001281.1:0-414 GCF_003668885.1 Corallococcus sp. AB049A
GCGCCCTACCTGCGCCGCCAGCAGGGCTGCATCGTCAACCTCACCGACCTGCACGGCACCGACCCGATGCGTGACCACATCGCCTACACCATGGCCAAGGCCGCGCTGGAGATGGCAACGCGCGCGCTGGCGCTGGAGCTGGCGCCGAAGGTGCGGGTCAATGCAGTAGCGCCGGGTGCGATCCTGTGGCCGGAACAGGGCAAGGATGATTTCGCCCGCGAGGCGCTGCTGGCACGCACGCCTTTGGCGCGGATCGGCACCGTCGAGGAGATCGCCGAGGCGGTGTACTGGCTGGTGGCCGAGGCCAGCTTCGTCACCGGCCACACCCTGCGCGTGGATGGCGGGCGTACGGTCAGCTGAAAGGTTGCCGGGGTCCACAACGGGGTCAGATCCCATTTCCCGGCGGGAAAAGGG
>NZ_RAWL01000129.1:0-20383 GCF_003668885.1 Corallococcus sp. AB049A
GTGCTCAACGGCGGGAACGCGCCGCGTCCGCCCGCCGGCCGGGGAGAAGCGTCCGCGAAGGAGGCCCGCCAGAAGAACGCGCCCGACGAGTCCGGTGCCTCCGGTGCCCGGGGCATGGGCCTCAAGGGAATCGACAAGCGGCTGCTCTATGGCGCCGTGGGCCTGGCCTCGCTGTTCATGCTGGTGGGCGTGGCCCTGGTCTTCTCTCCGAGCAAGCCCACGCAGGGCTACGTGATGGTGGAGCTCAAGACGCCGGATGCGAAGGAGCGCGCGATGGTGTCCATCAACGCGGGCCCTCCGGAGAAGTTCCCGTCCAACGGCTTCATCCTCAAGCAGCTGCCGGTGGGCAACGTCCTGGTGGTGGTGACCGCGGACGGCTACGAAGCCTTCAACAAGTCCGTGATGGTGGCCGAGGGCGCCAACGCCACGCAGGTGCCGGTGCAGCTCAAGCAGCAGTCGCGCTCGGTGCTGGTGGTCTTCAAGACGCAGCCGGATGACGCGGAGGTGAAGATCGACGGACAGGTCGCCCGCAAGCAGGGCTCCAACGCCAGCGTCAACCGGGACTTCTCCTTGAGCAACGACACCCCGCTCGTGGAGGTGTCCGCGCCGGGCTACGAGCCGCTCGTGAAGAAGTTCACGGTGAGCAAGGACAGCCTGGACGTGGCGGCGACGCTGGAGCGCGCGCCGGTGGAGGTGCGGGTCGAGTCCTCGCCCGAAGGCGCGTCCATCTTCCAGGGCAACAAGGACCTGGGCGCCGTGACCCCGACCACCATTCGGGTGCCGTGGGGGACGCGCGAGCTCACGTTGAAGGCGAAATGCCACGTGGACTCGGACGTATCCGTGGGGACGCCGTCCCCGGCGGGCTCCACGGTCAAGGTGGAAGCGACCTTGAAGAAGCAGGCCCGCTGCCGCGATTAGCGGCGGTGGGGGCCTGACACTTAAGAGGTAGTCTGGGGGTCCTCCCCCTGGATGTCCCTGGGGGGAGCGGCGCCGGAGGGATGTCCGTGACGAAGGTGCGTAAGGTGAACAAGGCGGATCCGCTGGCGGATCTGCCCCGGTGGGCGCAGCAGCTGGCGCGCAAGTACTACACGAAGACGGTCAGCACCTTCCTGCTGTACGGGGCCGTGCGCGACTTGCAGCCCCTGCAGCTGGAAGACGGCGGGCGCGGCTTCGGGACGCTCAAGACGTTCCTGTCGGAGGAGCTGTTCGGCGGGCGCGACCACGTCCTCTTCTACGACCGCTCGTCGGGCATCCGCTCCGCGACGCCGGAGACGCAGAAGGACCTGGCGCGGGCCATGACGGGCTACGACGCGATGTACGGCACGGACTACGCCAAGGCCATGCCGCGCGACCCGGGCCGGGCGCTGCAGATTCTTGAGAACTTCCTGCGCATGCGCTTGAGCGAGGGCCGCTCCATGGCGCTCATCATCGACTACGCGGAGACGTTGGTGCCCGGCGGGGAGATGAGCCACCTGTCCGCGGAGGACCGCTTCGT
This sequence comes from Corallococcus sp. AB049A, assembly GCF_003668885.1. Classification (NCBI taxonomy): domain Bacteria; kingdom Pseudomonadati; phylum Myxococcota; class Myxococcia; order Myxococcales; family Myxococcaceae; genus Corallococcus; species Corallococcus sp. AB049A. Next base: position 1,496 of record NZ_RAWL01000129.1, read on the forward strand.
CGTGGCCACGCTGGACAAGTGGGCGCACGACCCGCAGTTCCTGGCGGGCGACGTGTCGGTGGTGCTGCTGGCGGAGAACCTGTCGGACGTGTCGCCGCGCATCAGCCGCAACCCGTACGTGGCGCCCATCGAGCTGCCGCTGCCCACGGAGGAGGAGCGCCTGGAGTACGTGCGCTCCAAGCTGGAGGGCAAGAAGCTCCAGTCCGTGTCGGAGGTACCGGTCGCGGGTCTGGCGAAGATGACGGCGGGCCTGTCGCGCATCAACCTGGACCGCGTGCTCACGGAGGCGCTGGAGCGGGAGGTGCGGATTACTCCGGAGCTGCTCAAGGAGAAGAAGAAGGAGCTCATCCAGGCGGAGTGCCACGGCCTCCTGGAGTTCATCGAGCCCGCGCACACACTGGACGCGGTGGCGGGGCACGCGCCGGCCAAGCAGATGCTGCGGCAGGCGGCGTCCGCGCTGAAGAAGGGCCGCATCGAGGTCATGCCCATGGGCTACCTGGTCAGCGGACCGGTGGGCACGGGCAAGACGTTCATGGTGAGCTGCTTCGCCGGGGAGATTGGCATCCCGGTGGTGAAGTTCCTGAACTTCCGCAGCCAGTGGCAGGGCGTGACGGAATCGAACCTGGAGAAGATCTTCAACCTGCTGAAGGCCCTGTGGCCGGTGGCCGTGATGGTGGACGAGGCGGACACCTTCCTGGGCAACCGCGACTCCGGCGGCGACTCCGGGACGAGCAGCCGCATCTTCGGCTCCATCGCGTCCTTCATGGGCAACACGCAGTACCGCGGGAAGATCGTCTGGTTCCTGCTGACGGCGCGGCCGGACCTGCTGCCCATCGACTTGAAGCGCCAGGGCCGCGCGGAGGAGCACCTCGCGCTCTTCTATCCGCAGACGGACGAGGAGCGGAACGAGCTGTTCCAGGCGATGAGCAAGAAGACCGGCGTGTCGGTGGAGGGCGTGGACTCCTTCGCCGCGCTCATCCCCGGCGGCGTGCGCGCCTTCAGCGGCGCGGACATCGAGGCGGTGATGGTGCGCTCGAAGTTCCGCGCCCTGGCGGAGGGACGCGATCAGGTGACGAAGGACGACCTGGCCGCTGTGCTGGCGGACTTCGTGCCGCCCAGCTACCCGCTGGAGATTGAGATGCAGAACCTGGTGGCGGTGCAGGAGTGCACCAGCCGGGCGCTGCTGCCGGAGAACTTCCGCAAGCTGGACCGCGACTACATCAGCAAGCGCGTGCGGGAGCTGAAGATGCTCCTCGAAGAACAGTAGGGCCATCAGCCAACGGTGATGGGGACGCCCAGGTGCGGATCCTGGAGCGTCTCCACCACCGCGATGCGGTCGCCCACGGCGAGCGCGTCATGCAGCACGAGGATGTCCTCGTTCGCGTGGCGGATGCACCCGTGGGACACGTCGCCCCCGAGCAGGGCGGGGGCGCTGGTGCCATGCAGCTCCTCCCCGCTGCGCCGTCCATCCGCCCAGGACAGGTCCAGCAGCCGCGCGCCAAACACGTGCCGGTCGTTCCACAGCCGCGCGCCCGCGTCCTCGGTGGCCACCTGGTCCAGCTTCGCCCGGACGACCTTGAGGCCCGGGTGCGTGGGCGTGGCGGCGGTGCCCACCGCGTTGGGGAAGATGTCCACCAGCTGTCCCTGCGGGTCGAAGAGGAACGTGCGGTGCTCGCGCAGGGCGATGACCACGCGCACGGGCTGGCCTGAGTAGAAAGGGGAGGGCAGGGCGCGCGACTGTCCCCGTGAGCCCGGAGCCGGGGCGAGCGCCTCCAGGGCCTTCAGCGTGGCGGCGTCGAGCACGCCGCTGGAGCGCAGGCCCGCATGCACCTGGAAGTTGCGCAGCGCGCGGGCCGTATCCGGTCCGTACCGTCCGTCCGCGCCACCGTACAGCGCGAACCCCATGTCCAGGAGCGCGCCCTGCACCGCGCGAAGCCCGTCCCCCTTGGAGCCCGTGCCCAGCACCGTCGCGCCGGACGCCACGTCCGCGAGCTGAGGCGAACTGGCGAAGCGGGGATGCTCCAGGGCGCTTGCCGCTGGACTCGCGAAGTCGGCCGGGGGCTCCATGACGCCCAGGCCTCCAGCCCGCGCCCGAGGTACTGGAACGGGCCCGCTGAAGCGCGTCAGCGAGCTGCCCTCGGACACCGTCCTGTCCCCCGGACGTTCGGCTCCACGGGGCAGGACGGACAGGACGGGCGCGTCGGGCGTTTCAGCGGGGAGACGCGGTGACTCTCGAAGCAGTGCGGAGGCGAGCATGGCGCCGGGGACTGCAAGGTCCCGGCCGTCGCGCCATGCCCCGCCATGCCCTGGTGCCCCGCTACGGCGCGCTCAGCGACAGCAGCTTGCCGGTGGGGACCGTGCGGTGGTCCTTGATGTGGTTCCACTTCATGATGTCCTCGACGGACACGTTGTAGCGCTGCGACACCGACCAGAGCGTCTCGCCCTCGGCCAGCGTGTGCACCCTGGCGCCCTTGGGGCCCACGGGCGCCTGGCTCGCCACGGCGTTGGCCACCACGATGGTGCCGCCGCGCTCCTCCACCTTCGCCGGCGCCGCGCCCTTGGCGTCCGGCGGCCACACGGCCAGCAGCGTGCCCAGGGACAGCGTGCGGTTGCGCTTGGGCAGGTTGTTCCACTTCTTCAGGTCGTCCACCGACACCTGGAAGCGGTTGGCGATGAGCCACAGGCTGTCGCCCTCCTGCACGCCGTAGGTGATGCGCGTCTTGCCATCCACCTTCTCCGTCTTCACCGGGCCCGCCGCCACGGGGCCCCGGGGCGTGCCCGCGGGAACCTCGTCCTCCGGCCGCGTCGCCACCACGCCGCTGCGCCGCGCCTGCGCCACCTTCGACGCCAGCGCCCCGCTGACGCCCGCGTCACCGCTGCCACCCCGGCCGCTCGCCGGCACCGGAATCACCAACTCCGCGCGCACCTTCAGCACCCGCGCGCTCTTCAGCCGGTTCATCTGGAGGATGGCCTCCGGCGCCGTGCCGTACTTCTGGGCAATCTGCGACAGCGTGTCGCCCTTCTTCACGGTGTGCACCCGGAACGTCAGCCGGTCCGCGGGCGACAGCTTCGCCAGGTTCTCCGCGAAGCGCGTCGTGGTGCCGCGCGGCAGCTTCAGCACGTACGGCTTCGAGGCCGTCGCCGGAGGCGTGCACCAGCGGCGCAGCTCCGGGTTCAGCTCCTGCACGTCCGCCACGCTCACCCCGGCCGCGCGCGCCACCACGTCCAGGTCCGTGGCGTCCGTGAGCTTAACCTCGTCGTATTCCAGCGTGGACTCGTACTGGAACTCCTCCTCGGAGAAGCCGAACGCGGTGGGGTTCTTCGCCACCAGCGCCGCGGCGATGAGCTTGGGCACGTAGTGCTTCGTCTCCTTCGCCAGCCCGGGCTCCTCCGCCAGCACCCAGAAGTCGTTCGTCCCGTAGCGCGTCACCATCTTGCGCACCCGGTACGAGCCCGTGTTGTAGCCCGCCCACGCCAGGTACCAGTGGCCCAGCTCCCCGTAGAGGTCCTTCAGGTACGCCGCCGCCGCGTGCGTGGCCTTGATGGGGTCGCGCCGCTCGTCCACCCAGAAGTCCTGCTTGAGGCCGTACTGCTTGCCCGTGCTGGAGATGAACTGCCACGGCCCGGCCGCGTGCGCCCACGAGTACGCGTTCGCGGAGAAGCCGCTCTCAATCATCGCCAGGTACACCGTGTCCCGGGGCAGGCCCTTGGACTCCAGGATGGGCTGCATCACCGGCAGGTAGCGCGTGGAGCGCGCCATCCACTTGCGGAACCACTTGCGGCCGGGGCCCTGGAAGAACTGGATGTACTCGGCCACCCGGGGCTGCATGTCCACCGGGATGTCGTAGCGGTCCTTCACCTGCGAAATGTCGAAGCTCGCCAGGTCCGTGATGCGCGCCAGCGGCGGCGCCGTGTCGTCCTCGCGGAAGGTGGGCTCCTCCAGCGCGTCCAACATTCGGAGCCGCAACGGGTTGGTGAGTCCCAGCCGCCGCAAGGACTGCATCATCTCCGCGTTCGGCTTCGCCTCCGGGTCCAGCGTCGCGCCCTCCAGCGCGCGCAGCTCCTCCAGCTCGGCGGACTCGTTCTCCACCTCCTCCGTCTCCTCGCCCTCGTCCATGGGAGAGGGAGGCGCAGCGTCCTTGGAAGGCACCGCATGCACGCCGGGCGGCGGCACCGGTGACGGCGCCACGCCCTGCGAGGAGGGAACCGAGGCCAGGGCTAGCAGGAGCAGAGAGAGCGGCATGGGAACGCCAGGCGAGGTCGCCCAGAAGCAGGCGAAGGCCGCAGTATTCGCCAGCTTTCTTGACAGTCAAACAACAAGTCGCCCGGTATGCCCTCGGGAAGGACCCACCGTAGGAGCGAGCGACCTTATTTCGCCGGGGGCTCTCCTGCCTGCCCGCTCTTCCCCGTTCCGCCATGACCGGGTCCGAGGATGCGCGGCAGGTACGTGGCGAAGTCGAAGTGCGGAGAGTTCTCCGTGTTGTGGCAGGTGACGCAGACGGCCTGTCCCGGCTTGCCCACGATGGTGGCGGGGCTCGGCGCGTCCACGTGCTTGGAGCCCGGGCCGTGGCAGCTCTCGCAGCCCACGTCCTCGCGGCCCGCCACCTTGTCCAGCCGGCACACGCCGCCGGGCTTCTGCCAGCCGGTGACGTGGCAGCCCACGCAGTTGAGGTGGTGCTGCTTGCCCACCTCCTCCAGCGTCTCCCACGCGTGGTGGTGCTTCGTGCCTTCCCACACGGCGGTCGCGTCCGGGTGGCAGTCCGCGCACACCGCGCTGCCAACGAAGCCCGCCTGTCCCTTCGGGGGCAGGGGACAGTCCTGGCCGTGCGCCTTCGCCCACGCGAGGTTCAGCTGGCCCACGTCCGCGTCGTACGCCTTCACCAGCGCCTGCGTGTCCGGCGCGCTGGGCAGGTTCGACTCCAGCGGCAGGAAGCGCAGCGCGAAGCCGTTGACGTCCGAGGCGGGCGCGGGCGGCGCGGTGAGCAGGCCCTGCTTGCGCGCGGAGAGCTCGTCGCGCTTGCCCTGCTTCAACGCCTTCAACTTCGGGTCGATGCCGGGCAGGGCGATCTCCTTGTCCAGGAGCGCCATGCGCTGCTCCAGCGCGGTGACTTCCCGCTCCACGTCGCCCTGCGAGCGCTGCGGCGTGAAGGGCCCCTTCGCCGGCGCGTACGTCAGGTCCACGCGCAGCAGCGAACGCCCCTTGCTCTGCACCGCCACCACCGGCACGTCCGAGCGCACCAGCCGGTTCTCCTCCGCGGAGAACTCCCCGGCGCTGTGCGTGGCCACCACCAGGTTCGCGGCCAGGCCCGGCAGCGCGGCGGCGGCCTGCGCGGCCTCCAGCGGCTGAGCCAACAGGCCCACGATGAAGTCCGCGCCCTGCTCGCGCGCCTGCTGGCTGGCCTTCACCAGCGCCTCAGCGGAAGCCGCGGCCACCACGCCCACCTTGCGCGCGCCCGCGTCCAGCACCTTCACGCCGCCCGCCGGAATCTCCGGCAGACCCAGGCCCTGGCGGAACGCGGCGCCGCGCGTGTCGTCCAGCTCGCCCGTGGCGCGCACGGCGATGCCCATGGTGCGGAACGCGTCCGCGAGCGCCTTCGCCTTGCGCTCCTCCTGGGGCACCTGATCCGCGTTGAGGTGCGTCTCACCGAAGAGGCTGTTGCCGCCGTCGATGTAGAGCACCGGCTGGCCGCCCTTGCGCGCCTCCTGCACCTGGAACGCCGCCCGGCCAATGCCGCCGCGCATGTTCTCGCTGCAGCCACAGGGGCCCAGGTAGCCCCGCGTGTCCGCGGAGATGAACAGCACGGCGCCCGGAGGCGCGGCGGGAGTGGGGGAGGAGGCCTGCTGCTGCTGCCCGGGTGTGCTCTCCGGGGCGCGCGGCTCCTGGCGTCTGCAACCGGCGAGGAGCGCGCTCACGAGCACCGCGAGGACGGCCGCGCGCATCGTCATCACCAGAGGATGCTCTGCACCAGTTCGTCGATCTTCTCGCCCATCGCCTCCAGGCCGTTCACCTTGGAGAGCGAGCCGTCCGCGCCCACCTGCTCGGCCAGCTTCGACAACTCGTCGTCCGGCAGGCTGGAGAACAACACGATGGGGATGTCCTGCGTGTTGTACTCGTTCTTCAGCGTGCGGCAGATGTCCGTGCCCTTGGCCTCCGGCATGTGGATGTCCGTGAGGATGAGGTCCGGCCGCCAGCTCTGAAGCGTTTTCTCAAACTCCATGAGCGTGGAGGTGGCCACGACCTCATAGCCCCGGGCCTCCAGGACGGCCTTCTCCATGGCGAGGGTGATCTCGCTGTCGTCAATGAGGAGGATTCTTCGCTTCTCTTCGGACACGGCGACCTTCCTTGGGGGTCGGTTCTAGCCCACCACCCAGCGGCGCACCAATGCTTTCCCGTGTCGCGCTCCAGCACGGGTTTTCTGTTTTCAACCCCGGGCGTCCCAGCGGCCGGGCGGGCCTGGAAACACCCACCGTCTTTCCCGGACAACCGGCCGCACACGGAGTATGGAGGCGCCCATGATGCGGCATGCCTCCCGGGGCCTGGTGGCCCTCCTTCTCCTGGGGTGCGTCCTCGGCGGCCTCCCAGTATTGGCCCTCAACAATGGTCTGGGGCAGGTCCCCCAGGACCTGGACCGCACGTCGCCCCGCGCCACGGCGCAGGGCTTCCTGGACGCGGTGCATCGCGGGGCCTACGCGCGCGCGGCCCACTACCTCTACCTGGACCACCTGCCGCCCGCCGAGCAGCCCGCGAAGGGCGCCCAGCTGGCCCGGAAGCTGAAGTTCGTCCTGGACCGCGAGCTGTCGGTGGACACGTCCGTGCTGCCGAAGACGCCGGAGGGCGAGTCCCCCAACTCGCGCTTCGTGTCGCTGGGGGCCATCCCGCTCAAGGGCGAAAGCGTGCCCATCCGGCTGCAGCGCATCAACGTGGACAACGTGCCCACCTGGGTGCTGGCGGAGTCCACCGTGAAGATGGTGGACCCGCTCTTCGAGGAGTACGGCCCGCTGCTGACGGAAACGCTCCCCGCCGTCTTCTTCGACCGCACGGTGCTGGGGCTGGAGCTGTGGCAGTGGCTGGGCCTGGCGGTGACGCTGCTGGGCGCGTGGATCTTCTCCTTCCTCCTGGAGAAGCTGCTCCTGGCCACCGCGCTGCGGGTGGCGCGCTGGACGCGCATCTCCTGGGATGACCAGATCGTCAACGCGGGCCGGGGTCCCCTGCGGCTGCCCTTCTTCGCGCTCCTGCTGGCGCTGGGCACGTCGTTCCTGCTGCTGCCGCCCAAGCTGAAGCTCTTGAGCGACCGGGTGAGCTACTCGCTCACCATCGTCGCGGTGGCGTGGTTCATCCTGCGCTTCCTCCGCGTGTCGGAGGCCTACGTCCAGAGCCGCGTCACCTCCGAGTCCAGCCCCCACCGCCGCGCGCGCTCGCTGCGCACGCAGCTGGCCGTGCTGCGCGCCGTCTTCGAGGTGGCCACCTACGTCATCGCCGCCGCGCTGCTGCTCATGCAGTTCGAGGTGGTGCGCAACGTGGGCGTGTCGCTGCTCGCCTCCGCCGGTATCGCCGGCCTCGCCATCGGTCTGGCCGCGCAGAAGTCGCTCTCGTCGCTGCTCGCGGGCATCCAGCTGTCCATCACCCAGCCCGTCAGCATCGGGGACAACGTGCTGGTGGAGGGTGAGTTCGGCACGGTGGAGGAGATCACCCTCACGTACGTCGTGCTGCGCATCTGGGACCAGCGGCGCATGGTCATCCCCATCAACCAGTTCCTGGACAAGCCGTTCCAGAACTGGAGCAAGGGGTCCCCGGAGATGATGGGCACCGTCATCCTCCAGGTGGACTACATGGCGGACATCGACGCCCTGCGCGCGGAGCTGGACCGCATCCTCGCCAACGAGGGCAAGGACCTGTGGGACGGCCGGGTGAAGACGCTGGTCGTCTTCGACGTGATGGACAAGACGCTCACCGTGCGCGCCCTGGTGAGCGCGGCCAACTCCAGCAAGCTGGGCGACCTGCGCTTCCTCGTGCGCGAGCGGCTGGTCGTCTTCCTGCGCTCCAAGCCCCAGTGGCTGCCCATGGTGCGCAGCGAGTCCCGCCCCGCGCAGCAGCCTCCACCCTCCCGCGACGACCAGGAGGACGCCATCCAGGGCGCCCCGGAACCCCGGTCCTGAGTGGGAAGGGGCCTGGGAAAACGGGCGCTTGCACGGACGCTCGCCACGCGATGAATATGGCGACCCACGCGACGTCCGACGCGCGTAAGAGCATTCGCACCCAAGCTTGCGGAGTCCAAACAGATGAAGCGTCCTGTCACGTTGTGCGGAGCCCTGGCGCTCCTGGCCGTCGCCGCGCCGCTGACCGCGAGCGCCCAGGAGCGCGGCCGCACCGACGGGCCCGAGGAGTCGGAGTACGGCACGGGCGGGTATTACGGCGACAGCCGCCGGGGCGTGTCGCTCCAGCTGGACTGGGGCGCGGCCATCAACTCCCAGGAGAGCCCCCGGGGCGCGCCGGAGGGCCCGCCGCTGTTCGTGGGCGCCACCGTGTCCCTCTGGGGAGATGACTGGTACCGCCTGGACGTCAGCGGCGCGTACGTCTTCGACGGCGGGCGCTTCATCGGCAACGTGGGCCCCACCTTCCGCAGCTGGGGCTGGCCGGTGGCCTTCACCCTGGGCCTCAAGGCGGGCGCCATGGTCATCCCGGAGGGCGAGGGCCTTCGCTTCGCCCTGTCGCCGCAGGTGGGCGCGGAGCTGTACCTCGACCGCCGCGACCACGTGCTCATGGGCCTGCACTACTCGCCGGACATCCCCATCGGGGGAGGAGGAGTCACGAACCGGTTGTTCATGAACGTCGGCTACCGGTTCTGACGGGAAACGCCATGATCGCTCAACTGCTCGCCGCCGCTGTCGCGTTGACCACGGCCCAGGCGCCTCGCGCCGCCTCGCCGTCCGTGGCACTGCCGTTCCCGTCCGGGGACGTGCAGACCTACAACATCATCCAGTGGGACCCGAACGCGCTGCCGCGCATCTATGAGCGGTCGGACCAGCTGCCGCTCACCGACGAGGAGCTGACCAAGCTGTCCCAGGCCGGCTTCGAGCCCGCGCAGCTGGTGAAGATGATTGAAGAGCGCCGCTGCGCCTGCGACGCGAGCGCGGACGGCCTCATCCGCCTGAAGAAGGCGGGCGTGGACAAGACGGTGCTTGCCGCGGTGTCGCGCCACGGCCTGGCGCCCAACCGCCAGCTGGACATCCTGGTGACGCTGGACTTCACCGGTGAGAGCCGCACCGCGCGCGAGGCGTTCCTCTACTTCTTCGTGGACGACGGCGACATCACCCGCGTGTTCTCCGCGAACATCCCGGAGCTGCTGCAGCGCCGCAACAGCCACGAGACCCTGGTGGACCGCAGCGACATCATGGTGGCGCGCACCGTGCGCCGCATCCAGCTGGCGGGCCATGTGCCGCTCAAGACGTACGGCGCGCACCGCGTGATGGTGGCGGCGAGCGCCAGCCCCACGCTCACGCACCCCACGCAGCTGACCCCGCAGGAGCGCGCGAAGGCGCAGACGTACACCTTCGACTATCCGCGCGCCTCGTTGCAGAGCCTCTGCCGCCTGACGGCCGGCTACCGCCGCGACGCGGTGCTTGCCTACAAGTGGAACTTCGAAGGCAGCCGCTTCGAATGCGAATGGAACTAGGAGTCGACCCGACCATGAACACCCGCCGCCTGCTGCTGTCCGCCCTCGTCGCCGTGTCGCTCGCCGGCTGTGGAGGCCCCCGCGCCTTCACGCGCGGCACCTACGAGGACCCCAACACCATCGAGATGCTGGGGGACCGCTTCAACGAGAACGACCTGCAGCTCATCGCGAAGAAGATGGCCGAGTCGCTCGCCAGCTCCCCGCGCTTCGCTCAAGCCCCACCGCAGGGCCAGGCGCTGCCCATCGTCCTCGTGGGCAAGCTGCGCAACAGCACCAGTGAGCACATCGACATGCGCTCGCTGGGGGACAAGATTCAAACGGCGCTCGCGCAGACGGGCCGCTTCGCGCTGGTGGACCAGCAGGCGCGCCAGGACATCGCGGAGGAGTACGAGTACCAGCAGTCCGGCTACGTGAACCCGAACGCCGCCAAGGCCCCGGGCCAGCAGGCGTCGGTGGACTTCCTGATGACGGGCGACCTCGCGTCCATCATCCAGGAGGTCGGCCGCGACAAGCTCGTCTATTACAAGATGACGGCGAAGCTGAACGACGTGCGCACGGGCACCATCGCCTGGACGGACGAGAAGCAGATCCGCAAGAAGTTCGAGAAGCAGGGCGTGAGCTGGTAGCCGTCCGCCGTGGCCCACCTCCCCGACATCGCATCCCAGGCCCCGCGCGCCTCCGCCTCCCCGGCGGCGCGTTGGGGCCTGTTGTTCGTCCTGGCCCTCTCTGTCCTGGGCACCGGCTGCGCCAGCGACTACGTGGCGCGCACGGCGTCCGCGCGCTCCGCGTACCAGGCCTCCGACTATCCGCGCGCCCTGCGTGAGCTGGACGGCGAGCAGAAAGAGGCCCCCGAGCGCGACCAGCTCCTCTTGCTGTTGGACAAGGGCATGGTGCTGCACGCGTCCGGGCAGTGGGAGGAGAGCACGAAGGTGCTGGCGCAGGCGGACGACCTCAGCTCCCAGCTGGACATCACCTCCGTGAGCGAGGAGGCCGGCATCCTGCTCAGCAACGAGCGCCGCCGCGCCTACCGCGGGGAGGACTTCGAGAAGCTGATGATCTCCGTCCTCCAGGCGCTCAACTACGCGGAACTGGGCCGGGACGAGGACGCGCTCGTGGAGGTCCGCCGCGTCAACGAGCGCATCGAGAAGATGATCACGGAGGAGAAGAAGCCGTACGAACAGCTCGCCATCGCGCGCTACCTGGGCGGCGTGCTGTACGAGGACCAGCGCGAGTGGGACTCGGCCTTCATCGACTACATGAAGGCGTACGAGCTGGAGCCCCGGCTGGGCGGCCTGGTGGAGCCCCTGTTGCGGCTGGCGAAGAAGACGGGCCGCGACGACGCCTACGCCACCCTGTCCCAGAAGTTCCCGGACGTGGCGCACGACCCGCTGGGCCCCACGGACGGGCAGCTGGTCGTGGTGGTGGAGGCGGGCCTGTCACCGCAGAAGGAGCGCGCGTCGCGCGACTACGGCGACTCCGGGGACCTGATTGAGGTGCCCGTGTACCGGGACCGCGGCGGTACACCGCCGGTGCGCGTGTCGGTGGAGGGCCGGGCGCAAGCAGCGGTGACGGTGACGTCGCTGTCGCGCGTGGCCCAGGTGCACCTGAACGACCGCATTGGCCGCATGCTGGCGAAGCAGCTCGCGGGCGCGGTGGCGAAGGCGGGCGTGGCCGCGGGCGTGGGCGCGCTGACGAAGAGCAAGGAACTGGGTGTGCTCACCTTCCTGCTGCTCAACGCGGGCAACCAGGCGGACCTGCGCTCCTGGCTTTCACTGCCGGCGGAGTTCCAGGTGGCGCGCTTCCGGCTTGCTCCGGGAAAGCACACGGTCCAGGTGGATGCACCGGGCCGGCCCACCACCCACCTGGTGGAGGTGAAGCCGGGGCGGGTGGAGGTGCTGGTGGTGCGAAGCTACTGACGGCGTCGTTTTGGGAGTAGGGTGCGCGCCCCATGTCGCCGGTCGTGGCCGAAGTCGTCCTGTATTCCTTCATCGTCGTGGTGAGCGCGCTGGCCGGCGCGGGCGTGGTCATCTTCAATGACCGCTCCACGCGGCTCGTGACGTTCCTCGCCTTCGCGGCGGGCGTGATGTTCGGCGCGGCCTTCTTCCACATGCTCCCGGAGGCCTACGAGGGCGGCGGCTGGTGGGCCTTCGCGCTCGTGCCCATGGGCTTTCTCTTCGTCCTGGTGCTGGAGCGCTACCTCGTGGCGCACACCTGCGAGGAGCCGCCGGACTGCGCGGAGCACGTGCACGGCCACGCGCTGGGCTTCAGCGCGTTCCTGGGCCTGTCCACGCACACGCTCTTCGACGGCATCGCGCTGGGGTCCTCCGTGAAGGAGGGCGTGGGCGCCATGGCGCTCTTGGCCATCACCGCGCACAAGGTGCCCTCGTCGCTGTCGCTCGCGTCCATCCTCCAGGCGGAGGGCAAGAAGCGCGGCACCATCCTGGCGTACACCGCGCTGTACGGCCTGATGGTGCCGGTGGGCGCGGTGCTCTACTTCGGCTTCGACGCGGTGCTGAGCTTCCAGTCGCTGGCGCCCAAGGCCCTGGCCTTCTCCGCCGGCACCTTCCTCTACATCGCCGTGTCGGACCTGCTGCCGCACGTGAACAAGCACGGCAGGGACAAGCCCGGCCGCAACCTGGTGGCATTGGCAGCCGGGTTGCTGGTGATGTTCGTGCTCGCGCGCGCGCTGGGGCACACGGACCACTGAAGACATCATGGAAAGACGCAAGGACTGGTACGAGCACCCGGAGTACTACGAGGCCATCTTCGGCACGGACACCGTGCGGGAGGCGGACTTCCTCCAGGCGCTGAGCCGGCGCTTCGGCACCGGCGGCAACCAGTGGCTGGAGCCCGCGTGCGGCGCGGGCCGGCTGGCGGCGGAGGCCGCGAGCCGGGGCCTGAAGGTCGCGGGCTATGACTTGTCGGAGGCCATGCTCGCGCACGCGCGCAAGCGCCTGTCCCCCGCCGAGCGCCGCCGCGTGAAGCTGTCCCAGGCGCGCATGGAGGACTTCTTCGACCCGGCGCTGGAGGGGCGCGTGGACCTGGCCCACACGCTGGTCTCCACCTTCCGCTACCTGGACAGCGAGAAGGCCGCGGTGGAGCACCTCACCGGCACGCGCCGCCTGCTCAAGCCGGACGGCATCTACGTGCTGGGCTTCCACCTCACGGACTACGCGCGCTCCGGTCCGGAGCACGAGCGCTGGGTGGGGCAGGTGGGGCCGGACAAGGTCGTGTGCAACACGCACGAGGGCCTGCCGGAGCAGCGCCTGCGCCGCTCGCCCATGCGCAACCGGCTGCGCGTCACCGGGCCGGACAAGGACTGGCTCATCGAAACGACCTGGTACTTCCGCACCTACGACGAGGCCCAGGCGAAGCGCCTGTTCCGCAAGTCCGGCCTGCGCGCGGTGGCCACGTTCGACTTCGACTACGACCTGGATTCGCCCGTGGGACGCGGCAGCCCGCGCCTGGACCGCGTCTTCGTGCTGAAGCCAGACGGATTGGTGTGAAATGACCCGGCCGCCTCCCTGCTGGGGAGGCGCGCGGTCCGTCAGGCTTTGGGGCTCAAGCGTCAGGGGTTTTTGCGTCCTGTCCGGACGCGGTTGCGTTCCATTGGGACGCAGTTTGACGTGGGGCTTCGCAGGAACCCGCGAAATCATTGGGCCCTGTCGCTGGCACGCCGCCCGCAATGCGTCTGGCCATACGCGCCGGCAACGGCGTGTACCGCATCCAGATGCACCCGGAGCGCGGAAGGAGGGGCCGCTCCTTCCGCGCTCTCCATCTGAATCCGCACCTCCCCGTTATCTCCGATAGAGTCGGCGTCTGTTTTCGGGACGGCTTCGCCGGTCGGCGGTGGCGTGGCTTCCGCAGGGAGGCGAGCGGATGCGAGACGAGTTGGCGCAGCTGATGGCTGCGCTCAGGGACTCCAAGGACTTCGAGACCGCGGCGGCGGCCACGTTGCGCCGGATGCTGGCCGTGGCGGAAGCCGCGGTGGCGTCCAGCCGCTACGCGGGCCGGGCCCGGGTCCTGCGCGGCATCGTCCACCTGCGTCCTGGCGAGGCGTACCGCCGGCTGGCGGCGCTGGACGTGGGCGCGCGCGAGGTGACGGACGCCGGTGTCGGCACGCCCTTCTTCACCTCCGCCACGGCGTGGCGCGCGGTGGTGGAGCACCGGTGCGCGGTGTCCATCGACGTGAACATCGGCACGGTGCAGCCGCACGCGCCGGACGCGCCGGTGACGGGCGACCCGGGCCTCGCGGGCTTCCACAGCAACGAAAGCAAGCAGCGCTTCCTGGGCCGCCACGCGACGCACGTCTGCGTGCTGCCCCTGCGCACGCCCTCGGGCATGGAGGGCATGATTTCCCTGGAGGCGGACTGCCTGGCCGCCATGGGGCAGGAGTTCGTCTGGCGCGAGGCCGGGGACCTGCTCCAGCTGCTCACGGACATCGCCGCGCCGTACCTCACCGCGCTGCCGCAGCGGCCGGTGGCCACGCCGGAGGTGGACGAGTTCCTCCCCGTGGTGGGCCGCTCCATGGCGGAGCTGCTGCCGATTCTCCGCACCTTCGCGCTCCAGGACGAGACCATCCTCGTGAGCGGCGCCACGGGCGCGGGCAAGTCTCGCCTGGCGCGCTGGTGCCATGAGCGCTCCGGCCGCCGGGGCAAGCCCTTCGAGACGCTGGACCTGGTGACGGTGCCGGAGGACCTCCAGATGGCGGAGCTCTTCGGCTGGAAGAAGGGCGCGTTCACCGGCGCCGTGCGCGACGCGCCGGGCGTGGTGGCCCGCTCGGATGGCGGCACGCTGTTCATCGACGAAATCGACAAGCTGTCGCTGAAGGCGCAGGCGGGCCTGCTGCACCTGCTGGAGTCGCGCAGCTACCGGCCGCTGGGCGAGGGCACCGGAGAGAAGCTCGCGGACGTGCGCTTCATCATCGGCACCAACGCGGACCTGCACGCGCAGGTGCGCGCCGGCCGCTTCCGCGAGGACCTGTACTACCGCGTGAACGTGCTGCCGGTGCGCATGCCGCCCCTGCAGGACCGGCAGGACGAGATTCCCCTCTGGGCGCGGTACATGGTGAACCGCCGTCACCGCGAGCGGCCGGCGGAGGGCTCCGCGCGGCTGGCCCCGGAGGCGGAGCTGCTGCTCAGCACCAGCTCCTGGCCGGGCAACCTGCGGCAGTTGGACAACATCGTGCGCCGTGCGTACTCCATGGCGATGGTGGACCACGCCGGCGGCACGGGCGACCTGGTGCTCCAGGAGAAGCACGTCTCGCAGGCGCTGGGCTACGAGCAGGCCCCCGGCGGCCGTCCGCTGCCGGAGGCGCTGCGGGCCGCGGCGCAGGCCTTCGTGGGCGAGGCGCGCAGGCGCAGCTCGCTGGACCTGGACTTCGCGGACAGCTTCCGCGGGCTGGTGCTGGGCATGGCCATCCGCCAGGTGGGCCGCGACGAGGCGTTCCGCCTGCTGGGCCGCGAGAGCCTGGTGAAGAACCGCAACCACCACAAGGCGCTCAAGCGCGAGCTGGAGAAGGTGGACGGCCTCTACAAGGCGCTGGGCGAAGGGGGCTCTCCCTTCGCCGACCTGCTGGAGAACGAGGACTCTTACTGACGCCGCGGGGGGCGCGCCCTCAGTGGATGGCGCTGCCCAGCGGCTGGTGGTTCTCGTCGCGCAGGCCCACCAGCACGCTGGTGCCGTTGTCCATCACGCGCAGCTCTCCGTAGCGCGCGTTCGCGTAGCGCTCCGCGTGGCCCTCCTGGAAGAAGAAGGCCTCCGCGCCCAGGCGCATCTGCGAGTTGCGGATGCGGAAGCGCAGGCGCACCTCGCCGGGCCCAAGCGCGGTGCCCGGCGTCTCGTAGCGCACGAACTCGCCTACGTTGTGCTCGTCCAGGCGCAGCACCACGTTGCCATCCTCCTGCGGCTGCTCGCGGCCCTCTCGCCAGCCCTGGTTGATGGCGTAGTCGAGCACCATGTAATCGCCCTGGATGAGCGAGCGCGGGTCCACCGGGGCCAGCCGCAGCAGCACCGGCTGCCCCCGCGCGAGCACGGTCTCCTTCTGCACGACGAGGAAGGCGAGCGCGACGAACACCAGCGCGAGCCCCCCGAAGATGACGGCGGTGCGTTTCATGGGGCCTCCGCGAGCACGGCGGGCTGCCGCCGCAGGAAGAACTGCCGGACACCCAGGAGCACCAGGCCGCTGCCCATGAGCGCGAGCGCCTTGGCCAGCAGCGTGATGCGCAGGTCGTAGTAGTAATACGCGCCGAACGTCAGCAGGAACGCCACCGCCAGCCCCAGCATCACGCGGCTGCGGCGGTGGAAGCCGAGCGTCAGCATCAGCACCGCCACCAGCACGCCCGGCGTGCTCAGCGTCATCAGCGTGAGCAGCACGAGCGCGCAGACGGCCGGAATCCAGATGCGCTTGTCATTCGCAAGCCCCAGCTCGCGCAGCACCCGCCACCCCGTCCACAGCGCGAGGAGCGCCAGCGCGATGGAGAGGTACGCGCTGGGGAGGAACCCGCTCTCGAAGCGGAAGAGGTAGTGGAAGCCCTCCTGTGAAGCCTCCCAGTTGCGGAACAGCAGCCACCCGGGGACGGCGCACGCGAGCGCGAAGGCGATGGGACCCACGCGGGCGCCCAGGGGGCCGCGCCGCAGCTGGGGTTCATGCAGCAGCAGGCCGGAGAGCGCCGCGGCGCACACGAGCATCCACAGGTCCACGGCCGCCCCCCCCACGACCTCGAGCACCAGCGCGCCCACGGACGCGCAGACGCCCACGGTCGCCACGAAGTAGAGGATGACGTCCGGGAACACGGCGAGCAGCACCAGGGACGCCACCACCCCCGCGAGCGAAATGGCCACGGTCCCCAGGTCCAGCTCTCCCAGCCCCACCAGGAACGCGCCCACGCCCGCCATGCACAGGGCCAGCGCGAGCTGCTCCATGAAGGGGCCCCGGGTCGTCCTGCGCAGGAACACCGCGCCCACCGCCAGCGCGAGCCCCAGGCCGAGCAGCGCCACCTCCTCCTTCCACAGGCCCACGCAGGCGAAGAAGCTCAGCAGGAGGACGGCGGACAGCCACGCGCCACCGCCGGACAGCGCCTTCACGTACCACGGCGAGGCGCCCTGCGCCTTCTGCCGGACCTCCAGGGTGGTGCGGGCGCGCGCGTCCACCTCCGCGTCCACGTGGCCCTCGGCCTTGAGTCCCGTCAGCACGTCCTGAATGGTCGGTCGCAGGGCCATGTTCAGGTCTCCTCCGAAACGCCCGTGGCCTGCGACTCGTGGCGCAGCCAGTAGACGGCGAGGCCCACCTCACCGATGAGCAGCAGGGGCAGGAAGAAGAGGGTCATCTCCTCGGCGTGAGTCACTTCGATGAAGAAGTAGCCCGCCGCCGTGGTGACGAGCGTGATGACGCTCACCGCGCCCACGGTGAGCAGGAACAGCTCTCCGTGCAGGTGCCGGTGCAGCGCGTAGATGGCCACCAGCGCGCCCAGCACCAGCAGCAGGCCCACGCCGGACTCGAGCGAGCGGCCACTCCCTTCGCCCACGATGAACAGGATGCCCAGGCCCACCAGCGGAATCAGCGTCATGAGCGACAGCACGCGGGGCATCCACCGGCCCTGGAGCCAGGACACCTTCAGGTTGGCGAAGTGCTCGTACGTCGCCCAGACGAATCCGTTGAGCAGCCCCAGCACCAGCGCCAGCCGCGCCTCGTGCGCGTCGGAGTGCCCCATGCGCTGGCCCCAGAAGAGGATGACGCCGGTGTTCACCAGCACCAGCTGGAGCATCCACAGCGGCGTGAAGCGCGCCAGCGCCACCCACGGCAGGATGAGCACGCACCACCCGATGAACAGCTCATACGGATCCGCGCCCGTCTGGTACGCCTGCCCGTACACGGCGAGCAGCGGCCCCACCAGCACCGCGGCCGCGAGCAGCGCGAACTGGCCCGCGGGCCGGTCACCCAGCCGCCACGCGCCCACCGCCGCCCCGGCCATGCCCAGGCAGATGATGCCCAGCTTGGTGAAGCGCCCCATCTCCGCCCAGTTGTAGGCGAAGAAGTACACCACGCCCGCCAGCACCAGCAGCGAGCCCAGGGCCATCAACGTCGTGGACAGGAACGCGCGCCACGCGGGCCGCGCTGGCGACGCGACCGCCAGGTGCAGCGCGCGCCCGTACGCGTCCGGGCTCAGGATTCCGGCGTCCGCCAGCGCATGCAGCCGCTCCGGCGTCGCCTCCAGGTCGAGGAAGTCTTTCGGCACGGCGGAGGACTGTACCCGGTTCGGATGACGCCGGGGACGTTGTGCCCGCTCACGTTCCGGAGCGCTCCGCGTCCAGGAAGGCCTTCAGCTCGGGGAGCACGCGCTCGGGGTGCTCCAGTTGCGGACTGTGTCCGCAGTCCACGCGCAGCACGCGGGCCTGGGGAAGCCCGCGCGCGGCCTCGTCCGACAGGGAGACGGGCAGCGTCTCGTCGCGCTCGCCCCAGACGAGCAGCACGGGGACCTTCACCTCGCCCAGCCGCTCGCGGCGGTGGAACACCGGGCCCGTCAGCGGCACCAGCGCGTTGAAGGCGTGCGCGGCTTCGGGCCTCCCTCCGGGCACGCTCAACAGCTCATAGCCCAGCTGTCCCAGCTTCTCTCCCAGCGGCGTGGGCGGCGGCGGCAGCATCCGCGCCATCGCCCAGGGGCCCAGGTTGCGCGCCAGCCGCTCCGGCCCCGCTCGGAAGAACAGGCGCGAGGCGCGCGGCATGTCCGGGCCCAGCCCCATCGCGTCCACCAGCGCCAGCCGCTCCACCGGCACCGCGCCGCGCAGCGCGAGCTCCAGCGCCACCAGCCCGCCCAGCGAGTGACCCACCACCGACACCGGCCCCGGCGCCAGCATGCCCAGGGCCTCCTCCACCGGCGCCGTGAAGAAGCGCACGGCGTCCTCGGCGGACCGCACGGGCACGTCGGCCGGGGTGGATTGACCGAAACCGGGCAGGTCCAGGGCCAGCACCCGGTGGTGCCGGGCCAGCGCCGTCAGGTACGCGAACCAGTGGGTCGCCGCGTGCCCACGCCCGTGGAGGAAGACGACCGTGGAGCGCGCCCCGTCCCCGGGGCCAGGGCCTCCTTCGAGGATCCGTACCGCGCCGCCGCCCCCGGGCAGCCAGTGCACCTGGGGCACCACGGCCGGGGCCAATTGGGCCAACAGGCCTGTCTCGACCGGGCCCACGGGGGGCGTGGCGCCCGGGGCACCGGGG
>NZ_RAWL01000012.1:0-47311 GCF_003668885.1 Corallococcus sp. AB049A
GGCCGGAGGGGTGTCCTTTTTCTCGGGGGAGGCTTCCGGGCTCGGGGTACAGCCCGCGAGCAGGGCCATCAGGGCTCCGAGCGTGAACCGCCGCCCGAAGTATGGGGATGTGGTGGGGTGAATTGGCATGGTGAGGCTCCTTCGTTCGAAGTGATGCGGGGACGACGACAAGGCCAGACGCGATGGACTACCGGGCGCAGCGGAAGCCGATGCCGCCGGTGCGCATCTCAGGGCGGTTCTTGCTGCGGGTGACGGCTCGGAACGTCGACACGTCGTCCCGGCCACCGCCTCCGCGGTTCACCCGGAGACCGTCGTCCCTCACGCCGTCGTACGTCGCGGCGTAGCCGCTCGCGGTCCACTCCCAGACGTTCCCCGCCAGGTCCATCACGCCGTCCGATGAACGTCCCTCCGGGAAGCTGCCCACGGGCGCCGTCTCCGGATACGCATCGTCGGGGAAGGGGGCCGCCTTCCATCCGTCGAAGCCCTTTGCCTTGCCGTTCTGGACGCAGCCTTCACCGCACGCGTTCGCTCGCGTCGCGTCCGGCGCCGCATCTCCCCATGGGTACGTCCGGCCGTCAGGACGACGGGCCGCGTACTCCCATTCGGCTTCCGTGGGCAGACGCTTACCCACGGCGCGGCAATAGGCGTCCGCCTCCAACCAGGTGACGCAGTTGATGGGATGTGTTTCACGCCCCTGGGGGTGCTTCCAATTACAGAACTGCTGGAAGCCCGTTGCCGCGTTCGCCGCCGGCTCTCCGCACCGGCCGTCCCGTACACAGCTGGCGTAGGCCGCGACCGTCACCTCCGTCACGTCCAGCAGGAAGGCCTGTACCTGCTCCGGGTGCGCGGGCCTTGCGTCCTCCGGGCCGGAGTCGCTGCCCATCTGGAACGTGCCGGCCTCGATGCGCACCATGCCCGGTGCGTCCCCTGCCCCGCCCTTCGGAGGCGGTGCCCCGGCGCAGCCAGAGAGCACCAGCGCCACGAGCAACCCGTCACACGCACTGCCCATACGCATGGCTCGCCATGCGCCATGGAGCGCACGCGTCGCCGCAGTCGATGTCGCCATGGTCCCCCTCGGATCAGGCTGTCGAAGAAGCTTCGACGAGCGACCGGCCACCAACGCACAGCCCCGGTCCGCCCTATAGGCATACTCACTACAGGTATGAGACGTTTAATACAAGCAGAAAATAGACAACGTGGATGTCCGAGCCAGTTCCGATGACCCTGTAAAGCCCGCCGGCTCGCTTCAGTCGCCGGGCTTCGGGTCGGGATCGATGGCGGGCAGCTCGTCGATGCTCACCGCGTTGTTCTTCTTGCGGTAGTCAGCCAACCAATCCGGTCCCTTCTTGTTCACCCACTTCACGAGTTGGTCTCGCTGCTCCACGAACTCGTAGCGCGGGACGGAGAAGCCGCAGGAGCCGGCGATGCGGTTCACGTCCACCACGATGATGGCCCGGCCTCCTGGCAGGTCGGGAAATTGCGACAGGAGCTCTCCGAACTCCGGTTGTTGCTCCGGCGTCAACACGCGCCCCTTCCCGTGCAGCCGGATGATCTTCGGCGGCCCGTCGAAGGCGCAGAACATGATGCAGATGCGGCCGTTCTCCCGCAGGTGCGCGACGGTCTCCACCCCGCTCCCCGACAGGTCCAGGTACGCGACGCGGTGCGGGCCCAGCACCCGCAGCGTGTCGAGCCCCTTTGGCGACAGGTTGACGTGCCCGTCTCCGGACAGCGGGGCCGTCGCGACGAAGAACATCTTCTGGTTCGCGATGAAGTCTCGCAGCTTGGGGCTGATCTCTTCGTAGATGTTGTTCATCGCGGGTCCCCTCCCCTTGCTACCGCTGGTAGACCCGGACCACTTCGTCCAGGGCGCTCAGCGCGTACTCGACCTCTTCCACCGTGTTGTAGAGGTAGGCCGACATCCGGAGCACTTCGCCGCTCGTGTAGTGGTCCACCAACGGCTGCGCGCACAGGTGCCCGTTGCGGCACATGACGCCGTGCGCGTCGCTCAACGCCCGGCTCACGTCGGAAAGGTCCTCCAGGCCGTCCACATAGAGGCTGAAGATGGGCGCCCGCGCCTCCGCGACGTCTGGCCCCAGGAGCCGGAGCTTCGGCCGGCGCTTCAGCCCGTCCAGGAACGCCTTTGACAGCTCGTGGTCATGCGCCTGGATGCGCTCCAGGCCGACCATGTCCAGGTAGTCGATGGCCGCCGCGAAGCCGAACGCCGCTTCGATGGCCGGTGTCCCTGCTTCGAACTTGTGGGGGATCTTCCGGTACTGGAAGGACTCCAGCGTCGTGTAGTCCACCACGCCGCCTCCCACGAGAAATGCCTCCGCGTCCCTCAGCAATGACGCCTTCCCCACCAGGCAGCCGATGCCGGACGGGCCCAGCATCTTGTGCGCGGACAGCGCGAGGAAGTCGATGTTGGACTCGGTGAACCGCAGGCGGAGGTGCGCCGCGGACTGGGCCGCGTCCACCACCACCAGCGATCCGGCCTCGTGGGCCATCTTGGAAATCGTCTCCAGCGGCAGGTAGCCCCCGGTGACGTTCGAGCAGTGCGTCACCACCACGGCCTTGGGCTTTCGCCGCAACAGCTCCGCGTAGTGGTCCAGGTCCGGCTTCCAGTTCGGGCCCTGGCGGACCACCTGGTAGTTGCCTCCTCGCATCCACGGCAGCAGCTGCGAGTGGTGCGCGTCCAGGAACCCGACGACCAGGTCGTCCTTCTTCAGCCCCATGCAGGCGGCCGCCAGGTTCAGGCCCTCCGTGGTGTTGCGCGTGAAGATGACCTCGTTGCTGGCGCAGCCCACCATCAGCGCCACCTTGCCTCGCGCCTCCTCGTAGAGGTCGGACGCCTCCTCCGACAGGCGGTGGCGCCCCCGGTGGATGTTCGCCGTGCACTCCGTGTAGTAGCGCGTCACCGCGTCAATCACCGAGCGCGGCTTCAGCGCCGTCGCCGCGCTGTCCAGGTAGACGAACCGCTCGCCGTCCACCTGCCTCGTGAGGATGGGGAAGTCCTCGCGCACCGCGCCGGACGTAATCAAGTCATTGGAGCCGTATGCCGTCATCGCAGTTCACCCTGGTGTGGAAGTTCGCCGGACACCCGGCCCTCAGCCCGTCCTGACCAACTGGAACTTGCCCCCGCGCTCGAACGGGAAGTACTGGACCGCCTCCATCCGGAGCGCCTTCGACTCCAGCAGGTCCTCCAGCTTCGAGCGCAGCGTGGCCAGCTCATCCGAGGCGGGCTCCGTCTCCCCGCTGTAGCGGAAGACGAAGTGGCCGCCCTTCTGGAAGGTGAGCTGGAAGATGTCGATCCACTTCGGCGCGCCCACCAGCGCGTCCAGCTCGCCGGGCGTGACGTAGCGGCCGCTCGGCAGCCGCACCAGGTCCTTCATGCGGCCCTGGAAGGCCACGGCGGGCATGGTGCTGCCGCACTTGCACTTCCCCAACAGCCGGTAGATGTCGTTGGTGCGGTAGCGGATGTGCGGGCACAGCTTGTCGCCCACGCTCGTGATGACCAGCTCCCAGAGGTCGTCGCGGTCGTCCGGCGCCTCCATCTGGATGAACTCCAGGTAGTAGTCCTTGTCGTTGAGGTGGAGGTTGCCCTCCTCGCAGGCGAGGCCCACGAAGCCGAACTCGGACATCGCCATGACGGAGGCCACCGGGAAGTGTCCCTCGCACAGCGTGGCCAGCTGCCTCAGCAGCGCCTGCGTCGCGAAGGTGTAGGTCAGCAGCACCGACACCTTGCGGTTCATGTCGAACTTCCAGCCGGACGCGCGCGCCTTCTTGATCAGCACCGACAGGTGCATCGGGTCCACGTACCAGACGTTCGGCTCGTAGGAGTGGAGCTCCTCGAACGCGCGCTTGAGCATGGGCTCCGGCGTGGTGAGCAGGTCGTGGTAGACGGGCAGCACCAGCGTCCCGTCCTGAAGGATGCGGTCCTCCATGGACGTGTTCGGGTTGCTGCACTCGACGTCCGAACAGTTGGGCGCCGCGTAGCGGCACATCCGGATCTTCGGCTCATCCAGGAGGAAGTTCAGGCTCTTGTTCACGGAGAGGCAGTTCGCCATCCGGTCCGCGAGCTTGAAGGCGTGGATGACGCTCACCAGCCGGTCTCCGCTCGTGCCGGAGCTCTGGTAGCGCTGCACGTAGGGGTCGTTGACGGAACGCCCATCCGCCAGGACTCCCGCCGGGAAGTTCTTGCGGTAGTCCGGCTTGCTCGTCATCGGGATGTCGAGGAAGCCCGCCGCCGGCGATGCAGCGGGCGTCAGGGCCGGCCGGCTGCGGAAGAACGGGACGCTCTTGTACGCGAAGGAGGCTTCCTTCCAGGCCGCGTCGAGGTTTCCAAAGGCTTTGTGCATGGCTCAGGCCTGCTGCTGGGAGAGGGAGGGCTGGACGCGCGCGCGGACCGTGTCGAGGACGCCGCCCACCGTCACGGTGGCGTCGCCCAGCAGGCGCTCCAGGATGACCTGGTAGTGGGAGACGATGGCCGCGACCTCCTCCTGCGAGAAGAGCGCGGTCGTGTACTCGGCCTTGCAGTCGAGCCGGTCCCCGGTCCGCGTCACGAACAGGCTCAGGTCGTACTTGCTGGTGCCGCGCGGCAATTCAATCTCCGTCACCGCGAGCTTCATCTCTTCGCTCACGACGTCAAC
This sequence comes from Corallococcus sp. AB049A, assembly GCF_003668885.1. Taxonomy (NCBI): domain Bacteria; kingdom Pseudomonadati; phylum Myxococcota; class Myxococcia; order Myxococcales; family Myxococcaceae; genus Corallococcus; species Corallococcus sp. AB049A. The sequence continues at coordinate 4,647 of NZ_RAWL01000012.1, forward strand.
GACGGTGTTCTCGTAGTAGCTGAAGAGGTGGTCGTAGAGCGGCGCGCGGTTGAAGCGCGTCGGCAGCTTGAGCTGGCGCATCAGCCGGAACGACGGGTAGCGGCCGTGACGGAAGGCCTCCAGCAGCTCGCCGTGACACGCGCGGATGTAGTCGGCCGCGGCCACGCCGTGCTCCGCCTTCATGCGCACCGGCAGGCTGTTGACGAAGAGGCCCACCGTGTCCTGGACGTCCGCGTGCTGGCGGTTGAGGAACGGCACGCCCACCGTCACGTCGTCCTCGCCGCTCAGCGCCGTGAGCAGCAGGGAGAACGCCGCGTAGGTGAGGCTGGACATCGTGACGTTCAGCCGCTCGCGCAGGCCCTCCAGCCGGCTGACGGAGACGCCCTTCAGCTCCTGGAGGTACATCTCACCGGCGTAGCTCTTGATCAGCGGCCGGGGACGCGGGGACAGCGTCAGCGCGCGGGGCGGCGTCTGGAACTTCTCCAGCCACCAGGCCTCGTCCTCCGCTGTGAAGCGCGTGCCGGCGTGCGGATCCTGCGGCACCGCGACCGGACGCGACTGCGGAACTCCGGCCGCCATCAGCGCGCGGTACAGCTTCGCGGCGCTGCGGCGCAGGACGTCCACCGCCCACCAGTCCGTGACGATGTGGTAGACGACCCACGACACCACCCAGCGCCGCTCGCCCACCTTCCACACCGCGACGCGGAAGCACGGCGGCGCGGACAGGTCGAAGCGGGTCGCGTACATGGCCCGGTGCTGCGCGGCGACCTCGGCCATCGGATCCGCGTGCCCTGACAGGTCCGTCACCTCCAGCTTGAGCGACGGTTCGATCTCCGCCATGGGCACTTCGCGCTGCATCGCGACGCCGTCCACCTCGAAGTACGCGTTGCGCAGCGCCGGCTGGAGCGCGACGAGCTCCACCAGGACCTTCTGGCAGACGGCCAGGTCCAGGTCGCCCTTCACCAGGTGGCTGACGCCCTCGTTGTAGGCGCTCATCGCCGGCGCGTAGCGGCGCATCTCCCAGAAGGCGAGCTGGAGCTCGCTGAGCGGCACGGCTTCTCCCTCCTGACGCTTGGGCGCTTCCGCCGCCAGTGCCGGCACACCTCCGCCGTCCGCCGCGCGGCGCTCCTCCACCGTGGCGGCGATCCAATCCAGCGTCACCTCGCCCATGACCTCGCTCAGGTCGACGATGACGTCGAAGTCCTCGTAGAGGCGCGCGACCAGCTGCATGAGGCGCATGGAGGACGCGCCCTGCAACACCAGGGATGCGTCCGGCCGGATGTGGTCAATCCTCAGAATCTCTTTACAAAGCGTCGCAAGACGTTGCGCGGTGTCGGTGGACAAGGCGTGCTCCGTGAGAACTAGAAGAGTGAGGCGATCTGCTTCCGGTCGACCTTGCCGTTTGTCAGCAGCGGCAGTTCGCCCAGCCGCCGGACATTCGTGGGGACCATGTACTTGGGAAGGTGTTGCAGCAGGTGCGCGCGGACCTGGTCCTCGGTGAGGTCGCCCTCTCCCGCGTAGACGCAGGACAGCGTGGGGTCCGCGCCCTGGCGCGCGTCGCTGGCGACCACCACCGCGTTGCTGACGCCGGGCATCCGCCGGAGGCAGTGCTCGACCTCGCCCAGCTCCACGCGGTTGCCGTTGACCTTGATCTGATGGTCCTTGCGGCCAACGAAGTGGAGCAGGCCCTGGTCGTCCCGGGTGCCCAGGTCTCCCGTGCGGTACGCGCGCAGCCGGGGCGCGTCCGGCCGGGCCCGGCTGGAGAACTTCGCCTCCGTCAGCTCCGGGTTCCGGTAGTACCCCTTGGCCAGGAACTCCGACTCCAGGACCAGCTCTCCGGAGCGCTCGTCACCGCCGCCTTCGAGCCGGACCTCACAGCCTTCGATGGGCCGGCCCAGCGGCACGACGTCGCCCTCCAGGCCACGGAGGTCGCGGGGCACGACGAAGCACGTCTTGATGAGCGTGCACTCGCTGGGCCCGTAGAAGTTGATGAGCTGCGCGTCCGGGGACAGGTTCGCCTGGAGGTGGCGGGCGTCCTCCACGTAGAGGCGTTCACCGGACAGGAACAGCTTGCGGAGCGAGTCGAACGAGCCCTTCAGCTTCGCGTTCGTCCAGCTGACCTCCGACGCCAGCTTGAACACCGAGGGCACCGAGTGCATCAGGTTGATGCGGTGCTCGGCCACCCAGCGCGGGAAGAGGATGGGATGGTAGCGGGTGCCCGCGGCCGGGATGTAGAGCGTGCCGCCCGTGCACAGCGGCAGGAAGAAGTCCCGCAGGCTCACGTCGAAGGTGGTGGGCGCGAGCTGCGAGACGCGGCACTCCGGGCCGACCTCGAAGGTGCGCGCCTGCCACTCGATGAAGACCGCGAGCGACAGGTGCGAGCCCTCGACGGCGTTCGGCGTGCCCGTGGAGCCCGACGTGTAGACGAGGTAGAGCGAGTCCTCCGTCCAGGGCTTCGTGAGGTCGTTGTGCGGCGTGGGCCGCGCCGCCGAGGACTTCACCGTGCGGAAGCGGAGGCCGTCCGCCGCCCGGCCCTCCACCACCAGCAGCTCGCACTCCACGAACGCGCTGACGCGCTCCACCTGCTCCGGCGTGACGACCAGGGCCGCGGGCCGCGTCAGCTCCAGCGCGGAGCGCAGCCGGGCTTCCGGCCAGGCCGCGTCCATGGGTGCGAAGACGCCTCGCCGGTCCGTGATGGCCAGCATGGTGGCCACGTAGGCCAGGTCGCCAGGCAGGAGCATGGCGATGACCGCCCCCTCCAGGCCCCGGCTCACCAGCCCTCCGGACAGTGACGCCACGCTCCGCTGGAGCGCGGCATATGACAGCGCTTCGCGCGGCCCCACGACCGCGGGGTGCTCTCCTCGGGCCGTGGCAATGTGCGCGAAGGTCTCGGCCAGGGGCCGGACGGACGGGGCGTTCGGACGTTGCATGGACGGGCTCACCGGCAGTCAGCGGGCGTCAGACCACGCGCCAGGCGGCGACGGAGCTGCCCGAGGTTCCCGTGGCGAGCCCCGCCACGACGGAGCCGGAGGGCGCCTTCGAGCGCGTCGCCCAGTCCACCAGGTTGATGAGCTGGTCCGTGGAGAAGACGTGCGCGTACTCGGGGAGGTTGTCCAGGTAGAACATGCTCGCGGGGATGCCCAGCACGCTGGCGAGCGCGCCGGCCACCTCCGAGTTCGCCGTGTTGGGGATCCACTTCGCCAGCGGCTTGTCGACCTTCGACAGCACCGTCTTCTTGCACTTCATGGCGGCGCCGCAGATGTCGCGGAAGCTCTTCGCGGGGTTGGACATGCCGGCGCGCGACAGGTGGTGGAAGGCCTTCGCGAAGCCGAGCAGCTCGAACGACGGCACCGCCGAGCCGCGCGGCTCGCGGGTGATGACACACGCGGCGGCGCCATCGGAACAGATGGTCTGCCCTGTGGTGACGCGCTGTTCCTTGCTACATGCGACGTCCGTGGACACCAGCAGGACGGTGCGCGCCCTCCCCGTCTCCAGCAGCATGGCCGCGTGCTCGATGCCGAGCATGGCGTTCGTACATTCGCCGAAGCACACGCCGGTGATGGGCGTGGTCAGCATCTCCATGCGGTGGGCGAACAGGCCGATGGACAGGTCGCCGTGCGCGGGACTGCGGGAGCTCACCGACGCGTAGATGACCTGGTCGATGTCCGCGACGTTGACCTCCGCGGCCTGCATGGCCTGGCGCGCGGCCTCCACGCCCAGCTCCCACGCCTCCACCGTGGAGTGGCGGTAGTTCTTGAAGCCCCGGTCCGCGAGGAACTTGATGGCGGCCTCGTCGCCTCCCAGCTCGGGGACGCTGCTGATGGGCCGGGACTCACCGAGGACGTAACGGATGCCGTTGACGAAAATCATGGGGGATTCCTTGAGCGATGGGTCAGTGCTTCGCTTTGAGAAAGAGTGCGTGGGGCTTGCGGAACGACGCGCCCCGGATGACCGCGGGGGCGTCCTCCGCCAGCTGGACGCCCTGCCACGTGTTCCAGAGCGTGCGCAGGGTGATCTCCGCGTTCATCATCGTGAAGGTCTTCCCGACGCACGCGTGCGGTCCCACCGCGAACGACAGGGAGTTGGACAGCGTCCGCGTGGGGTCGAACACGTCCGGTGACGCGAACGTGGCCTCGTCCCTCGCGGCGCTCGCCAGCAGCAGGTTCACCGCCTGGCCGCGCTTGATGGTGACGCCGCCCAGCTCCAGGGTCTCCGCCGCGAACCGCACGGTGGATGCCTGCACGGGCTCGAACCGGAGGACTTCATCCAGGATGGCGCGCGCCATGCCAGGCACCGTGGCCAGCTGCTCGAACCAGGACGGGTTGCGCGCGAGCACCGTGGCCGCGTTCCCCAGGAGGCACATGGAGGTCTCGATGCCTCCGGCGAGGAAGGTCCAGTAGAGGATCTTGATGGTCTCCGGGGTCTCGTCGCGGATGCCGTCGATGAGGCGCTTGAAGCCTCGCGTGCCCGGGCCCTCCTCCAACAGGCGCGCGATGATGCCGTCCAGCCACGCGCTCACCTCGTGGTGAACGTCGGAGACCTCCTGACGGTTGCCCCGCTTCCCGTCCAGGTGGTCCATCAGGACCATCATGCGCTCGAAGAGCCAGCGCTCGTCCTCCAGGGGGAAGCCGAGGAACTCGGAGATCATCAGCGTGGGCACGCGCTCCGCGACGGCGCGCATGAACTCCATGGGCGGCTGCTCCGCGGCGGCGCGGACCAGCGCGGTGATGCGGGGCTCGGAGACCTCGCGCGCGAAGATGGCGAGGTTGGCGTTGCCCACCAGCGGGGCGACCTTGCGGCGCAGGCGAAGGTGCTCCGGCCCCTCCATGTCGATGAGCGTGCGGCCGAAGAGCTCTTCCGTGATGCGGAAGGGGAACTCCACGGTGAAGCGCGGATCCTTGAGGATGGCCTGCACGTGCTCGTAACGGAACACGCAGTGCATGCGGATCTCGTCCGACCACCAGATGGGTTGCTCGCGCCGGAAATGCGCGTAGAGCGGCCACGGATTCTCCAGGTAGTCCGTGGACATGAACTCTAGGGAGCGCACGCGCCCTCCTTGGAGCCGACGAAGGCGTCGTACATGGAGTCGAGCGTGAAGAAGACCTCGCTGCGGCGGGACTTCAGGTCCGCGCGGCTGTCCAGCATCCGCTCGATGTGCGCGACCAGGCGCGGCAGGTCGAACGACTCCAGCACGCCCAGGTCGAAGAGGTTGTCCTTCGGGCCGCAGGTCCAGCCCTCGGGGAGGGACGCCTGGGTCGCGAGGTACTGGATGATGTTCGACTGGAATTCTTCTCGTGTCATGGGACCTCCAGGGATGGGTTGCGGCGCGCCGGGGCCTCGGGTTCGGCGGCCATCTGCGCGAGCCGAAGCCGGTCGACCTTGCCGTTGGACAGGACCGGGAAGGCATCGAGCCGCCGCAGCTGGCGCGGGACCATGTAGCGGGGCAGCGCGGCGGACATGCGTGAGCGCAGGCGGACCGTCAGCTCGTTCCACGGCGTGGTGCCGCGCGAGACGACGAAGCACGTGAGGGTGGCCCGCGCCTCGTCCGCCGGGACGACGGCCACCGCCGCCGCGACCTCGGGGTCGCCCTCCACGACGTGTTCAATCTCGGGGAGCTCGACGCGGTTGCCGCCGACCTTCACCTGATGGTCCAGCCGGCCGATGAAATAGAACTCGCCCTGTTCGTCGCGCGTCACCACGTCGCCGGAGCGGAAGACGACGCCCTCTCCGCCGCGCGGGTCTGGCACCAGCCGCTGCCGGGTCTGCGCTTCGTCTCGCCAGTAGCCGTTGAAGAGGTGCGGGCCGCGCACGTACAGCTCGCCCTCCTCCCCCACTCCGATTTCACGGCCGGACTCGTCCAGCGCGAACAGCTCCGTGCCGCGCAGCGCGACGCCCAGGGAGAGCCGGCCCCGGAACGTCGCCGCCGGACTGGCGAACGTCTTGAAGCAGCAGCCGATGGACTCCGAGTGGCCGAAGCACTGGACGATGCGCAGGTCCGGCCGCCAGCCCTGGAGCGTGTGGACGTCCTTCGCCGGGAAGCTCTCCGCGGCGTAGAGGATGGTGTCCAGGTGGCTCAGGCCCCCGAGCAGCGACGCGTCCCCTTCCGTGAGGAGCGGGCGCCACACGGACGGCACGGAGTGCATCTGGGTCACCCGGTGCTCGTGCAGGTACTCGACGAGGCTGCGGGGCTGGTAGGCCAGCATGCGCGGCACCTGGACCAGCGTGGCCCCGTTGCCGAGCGACATCCCCACGTCGAACATCGCGAAGTCGAAGTGCAGCGGGGAGATGGTGCCGATGCGCGCGGTGGACGGGACGCCCAGCTCGCTGAAGCCACGCAGCGTGTTCACCGCGGCGCCGTGGCTCATCACGATGCCCTTGGGCTGCCCCGTGGAGCCGGACGTCATGATGATGTAGGCCGCGTCCTCCGGGACGGGAGTGGACCTGTCGCCCGTCACGGGGTGCGCCGTGCGGGCCACCACCAGCGGACCCACCTGCGTGCCCTCGGGGACGCCCGGTGCGGTGCGCAGGTCGCTGGAGACGACGACGGCCGCGGGCTCCAGCCGGGCGAGGATGGCCTCGAAGCGCGTGGGGGGCAGCTCCGGCGCCACGGGCACGTACGCGGCGCCCAGCGCCATGGTGGCGATGAGCAGCGCGATGGCGTCGGGTTCGGCCTCCATGCGCGCCACGACGCGGTCGCCGCGCCCCAGGCCCAGCTCCGCGAGCACGGTCCGGTAGCGGGCGACCTCGGTGGCCAGGCGGGCGTGATTCCAGGTCACGCCGTCATGCACGATGGCGTCGCGCTCGGGCGCCGTCCTGCCGTGATGGAGGAGGAAGTCGGAGAGCAGCATGGTCACCGGGCCTCCTTCGCGGGCCGGACCAGGCGCATCGCGGCCGCGCCCCAGACGGTGTCCGCGGGGCCTGTCACCAGCACTGGCGTTCCGGCCGGGAGGTCCGACTCCAGGAGCTGCCCCAGGGCGATCAACTGGTCCGCCGAGCTGCAGTGCCCCAGCTCGCCGATGTTCCTGTCGTAGATGCGGTCCCCCACGATGCCGCAGAGCTCCGAGATGTTGCGCAGCACCGAGCGGTTGAAGTTCGCCGTCACCAGCCACCGGCAGTCGGCCGCGCTCAGGTCGGCCGCGGACAGCGCGGCCTCCGCGGACGTGCGCACGCCGTTCGAGTACGCGCGGACGTACGAGACGATGTCGCCCGTCTCCAGGTGCTCGGTCGCCTGGGCGTCGTAGTGGTGACGCACGGGCCCCACGTCGTAGCCGCGCTCCAGCGCGTCCGACACCACACAGCACGCCACGCCATCACTGCCGACGGCGGAGTCCTGGCGGATGAGCCGCGTGCGCCCGGCAGGGTACGCATCGCTGAAGAGCAGCAGCGCGTTGCGGGAGCGGCCCAGCGCGCGCAGCCCTTCGATGGACTCGAAGGCGTAGGTGAAGTTCGCGCAGAAGCCCAGGAAGACGCCGATGGGGCGCGCGTTCAGGAGGCCGCAGCCCCTCAGCACGCGGGGCATCAGCGCGGCGTCCTCGCGGTCGTCGAAGGTGCCGGTCGCGTAGATGACGGTGTCGATGGATTGCGGATCCAGCCCCGACTCGCGGACCGAGGCCTGGAGCGCTTCCACCATCAGCGCTTCGCGGGGCCGGGTCGCTTCCATGAAGCAGGCCAGCCCGTGCTTCTTCATGCGCTGGAGGCGGCGCGCGTCCGCCGAAAGCTCCGGCAGCGAGTCGATCTCCCGCCGCTCGCCGAGCCGCCACGTGAATGCACCGATCCTCATGACGCGGCCTCCTGGGTGACTTCGAACCGGCTCCGCAAGGCCGCGGCGATGCGCTTCAACGCGTCGCCTTCCATGATGCCGTAGTGGTCCGCCTGCACGCGGTGGACGCGGGGCACCGGACGGCAGCGGTCCAACGGCTGGAGGTGCGGGAAGTCCTCGGGCCGCTGCGCGTCCGCGAACCACACGTCCGCGTCGACCGGACCTTCGGGCGGGTCCCAGCCGAGCAGCGCCGAGGTGTTCTGGCGGAACTGCTCGAACAGGGCCGCGAGTTCGGAGCCGCGTGCACGCTGCGTCAGGCCTTCGCCTCCCAGCGACTGGACGACCTCCGGCAACGAGCGCGTCCGCAGCCGTTCGGCCAGTTGCTCCAGGCTGAGCGTGCCCGCGCCTCGCAGGACGTCGCGGATGAACGCCGCCTCCAGGGACCTGGTCTCCGGCGCGGAGGGGATGGGCTTGCGGACCCACGGGTCGACGAGCACGGCGGCGACCCGGCCCGTGCCCCTCGCTTCGAGGCGGCGCTGGACCTCCAGCACGACCGCGCCTCCCAGGGACCAGCCGAAGAGCACGTCGGGCTGGATGCCCGCGCCGTCCAGCTGTTCGACGTAGTGGGCCGCCAGGTCTCGCAGCGACAGGTCCGTGCGCTCGATGCCCAGTGACTGGAGCCCGACGACCGTGAAGCGCTTGCCCAGGAGGTCGACGAGTTCGCGGTAGCAGTACACGGTGCCGCCCACGGGGTGGATGCACACCACGGTGGGCGCGCCCTCCGCTCCGCGCTGCATGCGCACGAGTGCGCTGTGTGCCCCGCCGCGCTGGCCGCCCATCACCTTCGCCATGCCCTCGATGGTTGCGGTGCGCAGCAGCTCCGCCAGCTCCGGGCGCACGCCGGTGCGGTGCTCGATGGCGTTCGCGAGCCGGACCGCCAGCACCGACTCTCCGCCCACCTCGAAGAAGCTCACCTGCGTGTCGCGGATGGGACGGCCGAGGATCTGCGACCACAGCTCCGCCATCAGCTGCTCGGCGGACGTGCGCGGCGCCAGCGTGACGGGCTGGTCGAGCAGCGCGAGCTCGCGCAGCTTCGCCTGGTCCACCTTGCCGTTGGCGGTGAGCGGCAGCTCGGGCAGCCAGTGGATCCGGCGCGGCACCATGTACGACGGCAGCAGCGCGGACAGCGCGTCGCGCAGCTCCGGCCGCTCCGTCCCCTTGGGCGTGACGAACGCGGCCAGCCAGCGGTGCTCGCGCGGCCCCACCGCTACGACGACGGCCTTGTCCACGGACTCGCACTTCGTCAGCGCGGCGGTGACGTCTCCCAGCTCGACGCGGTAGCCGCTGATCTTCACCTGGCCGTCGTCGCGGCCCAGGAACTCGATGTTGCCGTCGGGCCAGCGGCGGGCCCGGTCCCCGGTGAGGTAGAGCCGTTCACCAGTCTCCGGATGCCGGACGAAGGCGGCCGCCGTCTTCTCCGGGGAGCGCCAGTAGCCGTCCGCGAGCCCCTGGCCGCCGATGGCCAGTTCGCCCTCCACCCAGTCCGGACAGGGTGAGCCCACGCCCGGGTGGAGCACGTGCAGCTGCTGGTTCGCCAGCGGGTAGCCGTAGGGGATGCTGGACCAGGTGGCGGGGACGTCCCGCACCTCGAAGGCGTTGGACCAGATGGACGCTTCCGTCGCGCCGCCCAGGCTGACCACGCGCGCGTTCGGGAACACCGCGCGGATCCGTCCGGGCAGCGTGACCGGGATCCAGTCGCCTGACAGGAGCGCGAGCCGCAGCGATGACGCCTGGAGGCCTCGGGCCTCCATGTACTCGACGAGCATCTCCATGATCGCCGGCACCGTGTTCCACAGCGTCACGCCGTGCTCGCGCACCAGGGGGAACAGCTCCGCGGGGTCAGGGTGGCTTCCGGTCGGGGGCAGCACCAGCCGGCCTCCCGCGCCCAGCACGCCGAAGATGTCGAAGACCGACAGGTCGAAGTGCAGATGGGAGACGCCCAGCACGCAGTCGCCCGGGCCCACGTCGAAGCGGCGCTGGATGTCCTCCAGCGTGACGGCCACCGCGTCATGCGAGATGGCGACGCCCTTGGGCTCTCCCGTGGAGCCCGATGTGAAGAGGATGTAAGCCAGCCGGGCATCCGTGCTCGCGCCCACGGGGGCCGGCGGCACCTCGTCGATGCGCAGGCTCACGCGGCCGCCCTCACGCTCCAGGGCTGCGGCGCCAGCGGCGTCACACAGCGCCAGGCCCGCGTCCGCGGCGGAGAGGACCGCTGACATGCGCGCGGACGGCCACGACGGATCCAGGGGCACGTAGGGCGCCCCGGCCATGGCCGCGCCGAGCACCGCGACCACCTGCTCCCAACCCTTGTTCGCGATGACGGCCACGGGGACGTCCGGCCTGGCTCCCCGGGCTCGCAGGGCGTTCGCCACGCCGCTCGCGCGCTGGCCCAGCTCCTGGAAGGACAGCGTCCGCTCGCGCGTCACCACCGCCGCGCCACCGTGCTCACGCACCTGCCGCTCCAGCATCGCGTGGAGCTGGTGGACGGTGCGCTCCGCCTGGGTGGCGTTGGCCCGGGCCTGGGAGTCCTGCTGCGCCTGGGGCAGCTCCATTCGCAGGGGCGTCTTCCAGTCGTGCGGCCCCGACAGACGGCGGACGCCCGCGAGGAAGGCGTCGAACATCGCCTCCCCTACTCCCGGGCACAGCGTGTCCGCGTCGATGTCCCAGTGGAAGCGCAGGCCGTCCTTCGTGCGGAAGACCTGTTGATCGATGAGGACGCCCGGGCTCTGGATGCTGGCGCCCTCCGGCCTCCAGCCCAGCTGCGCCAGGCCGATCTCCGTGTCGGACCGGCCCAGGGCCAGGCCGCTCGAGTAGGCGACCACGTTCGCGCGGACCGGGTGGCCGGACTGGCGCGCCGCGATGCGCTGCACGGTGACTCCGTCCACGGACGCGTGGCCCATGTCCTGGGTGAGCTGGTGACGGATGGCGTTCGCCAGGTCCGCGAAGGACACGTCGCGCCGGACGTTCAGCGCCAGGCGCACGATGCCGCCGAAGTGACCGAGCGGCAGGCCGAAGTGCCGTCCTCCGCCGTGCAGGACGTTGATGCTGAAGTCCGGGGACTGCGACCACTCCGCCAGCACCAGCGCGAACGCGCCCATCAGCGCGTTGTCCAGCGTGAGCCCGAACTCGCGGGCCCGCGTGGTGAGCACGGCGGCCTCTGCCTCCGGCAGGTCCGCGATCAACCTGCGGATGCGGCCTCCGGGCTCGGTGAGGCTGCGCACCGGCAGCACGGGCGACGGGGGAATGGCGCGCGCCGCCCAGTACTGCCGGGCGCGCTGATACTCGGCCGAGACCAGCTGCCGGAACCGGCGCAGGACGTGGCTCGCCAGACGGCCCGGCGCGGGCAGGTCCGTGCGGGCCGGGTCCTCCAGCAGCTTGCGCAGCTCCTCCACGTAGAGGAACCAGGACGTCGCGTCGCCCACCAGCAGCCGGCCCGCGACGTGGACGTGGAAGCGCTCCGCCGTCCGCTGCACGCACATCCGGTAGAGCGGCCAGACCTCCGCGCCGCGCTGGGGCTGGCTCACCAGGGTGCGCGCGCGCTCAACCTCTCGCGCCACCTCCGCCTCCGGAAGGGCGCGCAGGTCCTGGACCTCCAGCGGAAAGGGGCCCACGTGATCCAGGAGCCGGCCTCGGCCGTCCGAGCCCACCGTCATCCGCAGCGAGTCGTGACGCGCGAACAACGCGCTGAGGGCGGCCTGGAGGCGCTCCAGGTCCAGCGTCTCCACGGAGAAGCCGTTGTACCAATACCCTGCCCCGGCGATGCCCTGCGTACCGGCCTCGCCCAGCCAGTAGGACTGCTGCAGCTCCGACAGCGGCAGCGTGCGGGCACGGGCGCGCACGGTGTCGTCAGGCCCCAGCAGCGCGAGCAGGGCCTCCTTCTGCTCGCGGATGCGCTCCTTCAGCGCGTCGGTGAGCCGCCCCGGTGGCGCCTTGAAGGCCAGGCGTCCCTCCTTCACGCTCAGCTCGACACCGGCCTCGCTCAGCTCCTCGACGAGGTCGTACGTCGCCGCGGTCAGCAACTCCGGGGCGGCGTCGGTCACGAGGCCCGTAGGCTCCGTCTCAGGGCCCGTGGCACGGGCCGGCGTTGGGGCGGCGGACGTCATATGACGCCCTCATCCACGTCGGAGGATGCCTCCGCGCTGACGGAGGCTCCTTCCGCCGGCGCGTCGAGCAGGGCCTGCAGCGGCTCCGTGCCCATCACGTCGAAGAAGTTCATGACCACCCCCGTGGCGGGGTAGATCAAATCAATCCAGCGTACCGCGGCGAGGGAGTAACCGCCGTTGTCGATGAAGCTCTTCGACAGGTCGAGCTTCGAGGGCTCTTGCTGGAGGGCTTCGCTCAGCGTCCTGATGAATGCGTCCTTGTTCATGGCTCTCACACCTGCTGGCAACAACACGCGCACGCCACCCCGGCCGGGACGCTCATCCGCTGTTCGGTGAAGGGACTCCGTAAGGTCGTTCGCATGTGCGGCAGCTCCAGGTTCGACAAGAGAGGCGCGTCAGGCCGCCTCGAGTTGGAGGGTGAAGGCGAGATAGCGGGACGTCGGGCTCGACCAGTCCCGGTCCGGTGCGCGGACGAAGCCGGCGCCGGCGTAGAGCGACTGCGCTCCCGTCATCTGGGGCTGGGTGGACAGCACCAGCCGGGACCAGCCCCGCGTGCGAGCGAGCTGGAGGCCCGCGTCCACCAGCGCGCGTGCGATGCCCCGGCCCCGCGCCTCCGGATGAACCGCGAGCAGGTGGAACTCCGCCTCGTCGTCCCCAGCAATCTGCCGGGAGGCGGCGCCGGGCGCGACCAGGATGACCATGCCGAGCAGCACACCGGTCCCCGGCTCACGTGCGGCGATGAGCGTGCCCCGGGCTCGCACGCGGTCCGGCGCGAAGAGGCGCGCCGCGACGTGCGGGCTCGTGTGGCCCGCCTCCACGAAGACCTCGTCCAGCAGCGTCGCCAGCTCCGCGTCCGTGACGCTGGCGCCCACCTGCAGCGCGAACGGCGGCGGAGTGAGTGCGGTGTCCACGGGGCGCCTACCCTCCCGTCCCGGCTTCGAGTGCGTGGACGGCCCGCTCCGCGAGCGCGGGCGCCAGCCGGAAGCCCGACCCGGCCCCACCGCCCACCGCGAAGGCCCCGGGCACCGCGGCCAGCGGCTCCACGGAGGGGTTCGTGTCGGCGCTGTACGCGTCGCAGAACACGCGGCCGCCCAGCTCCAGGCCGCTCACGTCGAGGTAGCGCTCCAGGATGCCTCGCGCACGGGCCTGGTCCGGCGGGTCGATGCGCAACGTCGACACTTCGGGCTCGCAGTCCCAGTGCTCGGAGCGGAAGCTGAAGAGGTAGCGCCCGTGCTCGGGCTGCGGCAGCAGGAAGGCCTCGTCGTCCAGCAGGTAGAGGACGGGCGCGTCGGGATGCGGCGCGATGGGGACATGCAGCGCGGCGATCTTCTTCACCCGCCAGTGCTGCGACACCCCCGCCAGCGCGGTGCGCGTGCTGCCCAGCCAAGGCCCCAGGCACAGCGCCGTCCTGCGCGCCTTCAGCTCGCGTCCGTCGTGGGCCGTCAGCCGCTGCGAGCCGTCGCCTTCGGGAGTCACCCGGATGATCTCCACGCCCTCCAGGCACACGCTGCCCGGCTGCGAAAGGAAGGCCCGCGCGAGCGTCGTCACCAGCGTGGGCGCCGTGCAGCGCGCGGCCTGGACGTCCCCCAGCACCACGGCCCCTTCGGGAGCACGGAAGCCCGGCGGGGCCAGCTCCAGCGCCCGCGCGGCATCGACCCGGCGGGGGGCGGACGCCGCATCCCGCACCAGGCCGTCCAGCCGCTCCTGCTCCCGCGCGGCGGCCGTGAGGAACACGGCGGGCAGGTCGCGCAGCGGCAGGTCCGGCAGCTCCGCTCGCAGCTGCTGATACAGGACCCGGCTGCGCTCCGTGAGCATGCGGCGGACGGGCGTCGAGCCCAGCGGCACGTCCAGGTACGCCGAGTACAGCGTGGCCCCGTGCCCCATGAGGGAGCGGTCCACCAATGCAATGCGCCAGCCCGGGTGGTGCCGCTTCGCCAGCAGCGCCACCAGCGTGCCGACGATGCCGGCACCCACCACCACGAGATCGTATGGGTCCCGGGCCGCGTCCATCACATCCACCAGACGGAGAACACGCGCAGGTCACCGTCACCGGTGTTGCGCAGCGTGTGGCTGATGTTGGAGCCCAGCTCGATGACGTCGCCCGGGCGGACGGACGTCACCTCGCTGCCGTTGCGGGTGAGCTCACCCTCCCCGGCCGCGATGAACCACAGCTCCTGGTCCTCGTGACAGTCGAGCGCGGAGTGGCCACCGGGCTTGATGGTGAAGCGGGACATCTTGAAGCCGGGCGCGACGGCGCGCAGGGACTTCATGTCCACCTTCTCCACCTTCAGGCCCGTGTCGTCGAAGTTCGCGGACTCGAAGGGCAGGCTCGCGGAAGGATGCTCGCGGTTCATACCCATAGCTGCAGCTCCTTGGAGTCGTGGACCTTGTAGACAGGCCGGCCGGCGAGGTCGTTGACGATGTTCGCGCTGCGCCAGGCCATCAGGCTCAGGTTGGGATCCGCGATGCCGCGCGAGTTGATGGCCGCGTTCTGCACGTAGATCTTGTGCGTCGCCGGTCCGTCCCACTTGATGGAGAAGTCCGGGTTGTAGAGATAGCCGCCCTTGTCCAGCGGGATGCGCGGGAGCAGCGGCTTCAGGAACGCGGGGATGCGGTACTGGTAGCCGGTGCAGAGGATGACGGCGTCCACCGTCACCTCGCTCGTGCGGCCCTGCAGCGAGTCCTTCAGCGCGACGGTGTATTCATCCGCGCCGGACTTCGTGAGGCCGACCATCCGCTTGTTGGCGCGCAGGGCGATCTCCGGCTTGCGCGCCCGCAGGAACTCCAGCGAGTAGAGCCGCCGGTAGATGTCCTGGAGCAGGTTCATGGAGATGCCGTCGCTGGCCAGCTTCTGGCTGTCGACGGTGAAGAGGCGCTGCTCCAGGGGCAGCTCGAAGAAGTGGGCGCTGTAGCCCGGCGTGAAGAGCTCGTTGGTGAAGGGCGAGTCGTCCAGCGGCAGGAAGTTGCTGCGTGACGACACCCAGTACAGGTGCGACGGGAAGCGCTGCTCGTCCGAGAGCAGGTGACGGAAGATCTCCGCGGCGGACTGCCCGCCGCCGATGATGGCGATGCGCTTGTCCTTCCAGTCCAGCCCCTGGTTGAGCAGCGTGTCGCTGTGGAAGACGCGGTTGCCGATGAGCGGCTCGGCGCACTCCGGGACGCAGCGGCTCAGGCCCGTGCCCAGGATGAGGTGGCGCGAGGTGAGGTCCGCGTTGCCGTTGACGATGAAGTGCTCGCCGTCGAAGTCCACGGTCTGCACGTCCATGCCGAAGCGCAGGTTGCGCAGCTGCTTGCTGACCCAGCGGAAGTAGTCGTCGAACTCCGCGCGCTCGACGCCCCGGAAGTCGGAGGTGATGAAGCGGTACATCCGGCCGTGGGCGTGCAGATACGACAGGAAGCCGTACGGGTTGCGGGGGTCCGCGAGCGTGACCAGGTCCTTCAGGTGCGAGGTCTGGATGGTCGCGCCGGAGAGCAGCAGCCCCGGGTGCCAGGAGAACTCCGCCTTGCGGTCCACGAACAGCGTGGAGAGGGTGGAAATCGGTTCGCAGAGCGCGGCCGCGCTCAGGTTGAAGGGTCCAATGCCGACGCCAATCGCGTCGTACCGTGCTGGTGACTTCATTCGCGTGCCCCCTTTCCAACCGGCGAGCGTGCGGCCTCGCGGTGGACACTTCGCTCAACTGCCTCCGAGGTGACCGGCTGGAACGCGGGCGTCCACACCGGCGCCGCCGCCAGCACCGGCCGGTCCGTGAAGGCCTCCAGCCGGGGCTCGCCGCCGTGCCCCAGCAACGTCCAGATGCGCTGGCTCACGTCCGGCATGAACGGGGCGGCGAGCAGGCTCAAGCCCTTCAGCCACCAGTACGCGGACGTGGCGCCGGAGGCGTCCAGGCGCTCTCCTGCGTCCCGCCAGGTGTCGATGCACGCGGCCGCGCGGGCCAGGTTCGTCGTGGGGAGGCGCAGGTGGGCCGCTTGCGCCTCCAGCACGCCGTCCAGCTCCCGCATCAGGTGGTCCGACGGCGCGTCCACGGTCCCGGTGCGCACGCGGGCGAAGGCGCGCGACAGCAGGGCCTCCAGGCCTCCGGCCAGGACGCGGTTGTTCACGTCCACGAACTCCGAGACGATGAAGTCCTTCGGGCCCGCCTCCGGGTTCACGTGGCCCAGGAAGTAGCGGATCGCATCCGGGGACACGCCGGAGCCGGTGACGAGGTCGCTCGCGCACACCAGGTGGTCCCGGCTGGTGGAGAACTTCCGCCCCTCCAGGTTGTAGAAGTGGTTGGTGAGGAAGTAGTCGAACGGCTTGACGTCGTCCCACTCCACCGCCGCGCCCAGCACGCCCGCGAGGTACGCGACCGTGTTGTCGATGCCGAAGGTGGCGACGGTCACGCAGCCGGAGTCCGGCGCGAAGGGGTGCTTCGCGAGGCCGTGCTTCCGCCGGAAGAGCTCCGCGCAGAACAGCGAGAAGGACAGCAGCCCGGTCGTGTACGTGAAGATGACGCCGTCCCCCGGCCCGTACGGCATGCCCCAGCGGCCCGGGTTGGTCAGGCGGACGCGCTCGCCCTGCGCGTCCAGGTAGCGCGTCAGGATCTGGTGGAAGCCGGGCGGGATGCCCATCCGCTCAATGCGCGCGTCCAGGTCCTTCCGCCGGCGCAGCCGCAGGAAGAGGCTTTCGACCTCCACCTCCCGGATGTCCTGGGCGTCGAAGGTGCAGCGAGCGTCGCGCAGGTCCTCGGGCTTGTAGTGGCCGCCGCAGGCCTCGCAGAAGTAGCTGCCGGAGCCCGCGCCACACTGTGGACAGGTGCCGGCGATCCAGCAGCCGGCGCCATAGCGCTGGAGCGACGGCGAGTACCGGACCTTCTCGCGCACCGTCTCCACCCCACCCTGCCGGGCGAGCGCGTCGAGGGTGCGGCGGTTGAACGCCACGTATTCGTCATGCAGCTCCGGCCGCAGCGGATCCGTGAAGACGCTGTCGATGCGCAGCGCCTCCAGCTCCTGGACGATCAACCCGTGGAACCGCGTGGCGACCGCGTGCTCCGTGCTGTTCGTCTGGGCGGCCTTGAGCTCGACGTGGGACTCGTAGGAGTCCGCGCCGGAGATGACGTGGGCCTCCACGCCCTGCAGGCGCAGGTGCCGCGCCAGGATGTCGGCCTTGAGGTACGGGCCGGACATGTGTCCCAGGTGGAGCCGGCCGTTGGGCGTGGGCATCACCTGGACGAACAGATGGGGCGGTGCCTTCACCACGCGCGAGCGGGTCAACATGAGGCGGCCTCGTTCAGGACTGGGGTGGCGCTCGACAGCCGGAACGTCAGCGGGGCCGCGCGGCAGGGGTTGCCCTTGACGACGGACAGGGCGCCTTCGTCCGGGCGCATCACCACCGCGGCGACCGTGTCCGGACGCCGGAGGTCCCCTTCCGCGTGCGCGCACAGCCCGGTGGGAAACAGCGAGTGGTCCGAGAACAACGTGAAGGTGGACGCGTCATCCACCGCGGCCGGCAGTCCCGCCTTGAGCAACTCCAGGCGCCGGCGTGAGCCGTTGCGGCTGAAGATGTTGAGCCGGTCGTCGGCGACCAGCTCCTCGTGGAGGAAGTGGTTCGTGCGCAGGAAGGTGCTGGCCGTCCACGTCCTCAGGCGGCTGGGGGTGAACTCGCAGCAGGTGACGCCGTGCGCGTCGAAGAGCGTGAGCGCGCGGGCACTGGCGCGGGGCAGCGCCTCCAGGCGCTTCACGGCGGACGCGGCGTCCGGCTGTGTCAGGGCCTCGCGGACGAGCAGGTAGGGCGGCACGCCGGGCCCGGCCCCGTCGGAGGTCAGCAGGTTGATGGCGACGCCGAGCCCGAAGCTGTTGAGGCCCAGGTAGCCCAGGAGCCCCGCGAAGGTGAACAGCAACACCTCCGGCGCGTCGTCGCGCTCCGGGAGGATGCGCAGGACGATGCCCAGGTCCGCGATGAGGCCGTCCTGGTCCACCGTCTGCGCCAGCCGGCGGCCCCGCGCGTCGCGGAGCGCGAGCGTGCTGCAGTCCCCGCCCGCGGGTCCGGCCGGAGCGCCAATCAGCTCGCGGCGCAGCTGGAGCAGCAGCGCTTCCTCGTAGCGGATGTCCGCGCCCCTCGCGAGCCCCTGGAGCTCCCGCGCCAGCTCCGGCACGACCGCCTCCAGCACGCTGCGGTGTTCGTCCACGATGCGCCATAGCCGGGACTCCGGCAGCGGCGCGTGGCGGATCCGGTTCACGCGGGCGAAGTCGTCCCGCACGAAGTCCTGGATCTCCTTGCGCAGCGCCTCGCCGTGCTGCGCGCCCCGCGTCAGGGCATCCCCCGACACGGTCACTTCGCGAAGGGGCGTCAACATGGCCCGCCGCCTCCCCGGGTGACGAGCGCGTCCAGGCGCCGCTTCACGTCCGGCCACTCGGCCGCGAGGACCGAGTAGTAGAGGGTGTCCCGCCGCCGCCCGCCGGGCATGAGCGTGTGCGAGCGCAGGACGCCCTCCTCCGTGCAGCCGACCTTCAGCAGCGCGCGGCGCGCCGGCTGGTTGAGGACGTCCGTCTTGAACTCGGTGCGCTGCACGCCCTGCTGCTCGAAGGCGTACGCCATCAGCAGGCGCTTGCAGCGGGTGTTGGCGCCGGTGCCCTGGAAGCCGCGTCCCAGCCAGGTCCAGCCCACCTCCACGCGCTGGTCGCGCGCGGACAGGTTGCCGAAGCGCGTGCTGCCCGCGACGGTGCCCGACGCCTTGTCCACCACCGTGAAGGCCAGCGCGGTGCCGGCCCGGGTGGACTCCACGGCTTCTTCCACGAAACGCTGGAGGTCTTCGCGCGTCTGGATGGACGTGACGAAGAACTTCCAGATGGCGGGATCGAACGCGACCCGCGCGAGCGCGTCGACGTCCGCCGCGACGATGGGCCGCAAGAGAACGCCCTCGTCCTCCAGGACGACGCTCCGGTCGGAGAAGAAGCCGCTCATCAGGCCTGGTTCCCCTTCACCCGGGTGAAGAGCCCGACCAGGTCCCCCACGGTGTCGAGCTTCGCGAGGTCCGCGTCGGTGAGGGTCAGCATGTCGACGTTGAAGGCCTCGCACAGCTGCGTGAGCACGGAGACCAGGGCCAGCGACGACAGGCCCAGCACGTTGCGCAGGTCCGTGTCCTGGCCGAAGGTCGCGCCCGCGGCGACCTGGTTGAGCTGACGGGTGACTTCCTGAACCACGATGTCCATGGGTTGAGACCGTTCGTCTGAAGGGGGGGATGACGGTGAGGCGCGCGCTCAGTGGCCGTAGAGCGCCAGCAGCTCGCGCTCGTACCGGGCCCAGACAGCGTTCCTGCGGACCTTGAACTGCGACGTCAGGAGGCCGTTCTCACGGGTGAGCGGTTCCGGCGCGAGGAGGAACTTGCGGATCCGCTCGTCCTCCGGGAGCCGCGCGTTCACGCTGGCGACGACCGCTTCGACGTCTCCGGGCGTGGTGCCTTCGGCCGCGGAGATGAGCGCCACGAGGTGGCTCTGGCCGCTGCCGAAGACGACCGCCTTGTCGACGCACGCGGCTTCCTGGAGCCGGTTCTCCAGCGGGATGGGGCTGACCTTGCGGCCGCTGGACAGCACGACGATGTCCTTCACGCGGCCCGTCACGTACAGGTAGCCGTCCGCGTCCAGGTGGCCCAGGTCCCCTGTCGCCACGTACCCGTCCGGGCGGAACGTCAGGGCGCTCACGTCCTCCGGGACGTTGGCGTAGCGGACGTTCACCTCGTGGGCGCTCTTCACGAGGATCTGCCCCTCGTCGTCGAAGCGCACGCTCTTGCTGGGGACGACCTTCCCCACGCTCCCGAGCCGATCATTCCCCGGGTGGTTCTTGGAGATGATGCAGGTCTCGTTCATCCCGTAGCCCTGGAAGAGCGGCATGCCCATGGCGGCGTAGGCCTGCAGCACGGCCAGGCTGATGGGAGCGGAGCCCGTCCACAGGTAGCGGATGTTGCCGCCCAGCAGCTCGCGGAAGCGCTCCCGCTGCTCCGGGACGGCCGGGTCGTGCCCCTTGATGAGGCTGGTGAAGAACTCCGGCACGCCCATGACGACCGTGGGGCGTTCCCGGCGCAGCGCCATCACCGCCAGCCGGTACGGCACCACCACGGCGTCATGGTCGAACAGGAGCGACGAGTAGATCCAGAACCGCTGCTGGTTCAGATACAGCGGCAGGAAGAGCAGGAACCTGTCACCCGGGCCGTGGTGGAACATGCCCTGCACGTTGGTGAGCGTGTCGTCCACGCTCTTGCGCTTCAGCTCGATGGCCTTGGTTTCACCCGTCGAGCCTGAAGTGAACTTCATCCCGATGATGTCGTCGGGACCGAAGGTGTACGGGAGGAGCGGCTCGGTGAGGTCCGCGTCCGCGGGCGGCTCTCCCAGGACCTGCCAGGGGGTGGCCGCGTCCGCAATCTCATACGTCCGCTTGAGCCCCAGCTCCGCCTGGAGTTCCCTCCAGCGGTGATGGATGGGATCAAACCCCACGGAGACCAGGCCACAAGCCATACAGGCCAGGTCGAGGAGGATCCACGTGTAGCAGTTGCCGCCGACGATTCCGATGCGGTCGCCGGGCTGTAAACCCTCACGCCGCAGCAGGGTGACAGCCTTCCGGAGGTCGGATTGGAGGTCCGCTGCCCGGCGAACCACGGGGCGCCCGCCCTCGTAGAAATGGAAGGCACCCTTCCACTCCGGAATCCGCCCGATGACATGGTTCACATGGGGCGTAAGCCGGACGGCAATGTCACATGCAGGTTCCAGTTTTCCCCCTCTTCCAGCGCTCCCAGCGCTTTCCGGGGGTGTTAACTAGTCGATCGCTTCACGGTGAGTCAAGGGCTCACCTACGGCGCGGCTTGTCATGAATGGGTGACGCAGGCGCTGTGTTACGTGGCGAGTGACGCCGCGCGCCGCTGCAAAGCCAACCAACCGAGTGCGACGGCCAGCGCGCCCAGGGGCACGAGCGAGCCCCAGTTGAGGAACTCCCAGCCGCGCGCGGAGAGCAGCGCGCCGGACGCGAACGAGGTGACGGCCATGGTGCTGTAGATGCAGAAGTCCATGGAGGACTGGACGGTGGTCTTCTCCTCGGGCCGGTAGGACTCGGTGAAGAGCGTGGTGCCTCCGATGAAGAGGAAGTTCCAGCCGACGCCCAGGAGCACCAGGGCCCCCAGGAACTGCATCAAGGCGACACCGGACAGCGCGATGGCGATGCAGGCCAGGTTCGCCACCAGGCCCACCCACATGATCTTCAGCACGCCGAAGCGTTTGATCAGCTGGCCGGTGAAGAAGCTGGGCGTGAACATGGCCAGCACGTGCCACTCGATGACCAGGGCGGCGTGGTCGAACGAGTGGTGCATCTGCGTCATGGCGATGGGCGTGGCGGACATGAGCAGGTTCATCACGCCGTAGCCCAGCGCGGACGCGGCCACGCCCACGACGAACACCGGCTGGCGGGCGATCTCCCGCATGGTGCGGCCCGGGCGGGCGGGATCATGCCGGGGCAGCGCCGGGAAGGAGATGAAGCTCATGATGGCCAGCGCCAGCAGGGCGAAGCCCACGAGCATCGCGTAGGCGCCGGTGAACGGCGTGCCCAGCATGTCCTTGGTGTAGCGGGCCAGGTTGGGGCCGGTCACCGCGCCCAGGATGCCGCCCGCCAGGACCCAGGAGATGGACCGCTCTTTATAGGCGGGGCCGACGAGCTCCATGGCCACGAAGCGGTACAGCGCGGCGTTGGCGTTGTAGTAGCCGGCCAGCATCGTGGACAGCATGAGCAGCCAGAAGCGGCCCGTCGCCGCGGCGTAGGCGCACAGGCCGGAGGCGACCATGCCCACCAGGAGCCCCAGCTGGAACGAGCGCTTGCGCCCCCAGGCGCGCTGGCTGCGCGCGACGAGCGTGGTGGCCAGCGCGCTGCCCACCACGTACCCCGTCACCGGAAGCGTCGCCATCCAGGGGACGGGCGCCAACGCCAGGCCCACCAACCCGTTCACGAACGAGAAGGTGATGTTGTTCAGCATGAAGAAGCACTGGCACAGCGTCAGCAGCCAAAAATTGCGGTTCAAGAAGTCCCCCTCACTGGGCGTGAAGTGTTTCTCGAACCGAGGTCCGGGCGCAAAGCCTTTCAGCGGCGCCCGGGGCGAGCCTTGGGGTGACTACCCGTTGCGTTTCGCGAAGTCGTCCATGAAGGACACCAGCGTCTTCACGTGCTCCACGGTCACCGCGTTGTACAGGGACACGCGGATGCCGCCCGTGATGCGGTGGCCCTTCATGCCCACCATGCCGGCCTTGGCCCCTTCCGCCACGAAGGCCTCTTCCAGCTTTTCGTCCCGCAGGCGGAAGACAACGTTCATGTACGAGCGCGACGCCTTCTCCACCGGGGCCCGGTAGAAGCCCGCGTTGCGGTCGATGGCGGCGTAGAGCAGCTCGCCCTTCTCGCGGTTCCACGCTTCAATCTGCTTCACCCCTCCCACGTCCTTGATCCACGCGAGCACGTTGCGGCAGAGGTAGATGCTGAAGGTGGGCGGCGTGTTGTAGAGCGAGTTGTTCTCCGCGTAGGTCGCGTAGCGGAAGACCTTCGGGATGTCCTTGCGGCCCTTCGCCAGGAAGTCCTTGTGCACCAGCACCAGGACGATGCCCGACGGGCCGATGTTCTTCTGGGCGCCCGCGTAGATGAGCGCGAAGCGGCTCACGTCGATGGGCTTCCACAGGATGTCGGAGCTCATGTCCGCGACCAGCGGCACCTGGCCCACGTCCGGGAACGTGTGCCACTGCGTCCCGAAGAGCGTGTTGTTGCTCGTCATGTGGACGTAGGCGGCCTTGGGGTCCAGCTGGAGCTCGGCCTGGGTGGGGATCCGCGTGAAGCGCTTGTCCGCGTTCACCGTGTTCGCGGCGATGCGCGGCGTGCCGTAGTAGCGCGCCTCCTCCACGGCCTTCTCGCTCCAGCCGCCCGTCACCAGGTAGTCCGCGGACGTGTCCTTCGTGAGGAAGTTCATGGGCACCTGCGCGAACTGCTGCGAGGCGCCGCCCTGGATGAAGAGGATCTCGTGCGTGTCCGGGACGGACAGCAGCTCCTTGAGGAGCGAGATGGCCTCGTTGTGGACGGCCTCATACGCCTTGCCCCGGTGGCTGTGCTCGATGATCGACATCCCCGTCCCCTGGAAGTCGAGCAGCTCGTCCCGGGCCCGCTCCAGCGGCGCCGTGGGAAGGCCGGCGGGGCCGGGATTGAAGTTGATGACGCGCATGGCGGAAGTCCTCTGGAAGTGAACCGCGCCGGCATCTAAGCCCGTGGAACAGCGGGGGTCATCAGCAACGTGCGCGCGGCCTCCAAGGTCAGGCGGATGGTAGGTTCCAAACCGTGTCCTCCGACCCCACACCGCTGGCCTCCGCCTTCCTCGCGGCCTCCGCCTGTGCGCCGGCTGCGCTTCCGGAGCCCGTGCGGCTGGAGGCCCTGCTCGCCTCGGCGGTGGAGCGGGCCCGCGCCCATTGGTCCGGCATGACGCTGGACGCCCCGGGCTTCTGCGCCTTCATCGCGGAGCGGCTGACGTCCCCCTCCACGCTCCTGGAGGTGCTGGGCGGGGCCTCCCCTGCCCTCCTGGAGCTGTACCTGGCCTTCGGGTGCCTGCGGCGCGACCGCACCGCGCTCCAGCTCTTCGACGACCAGTACCTCCGCGACGTGGGCGCGTTCGTGTCCGGAGTGGACCGCTCACCCGCGTTCGTCGCGGAGGTGCGGCAGCTGCTGCGCGAGAAGCTGTTCACGGCGACCGTGGGCTCCGAGCCGAAGATTGGGGAGTTCACCGGCGCAGGCGCGCTGGGCGGCTGGGTGCGGGTGGCGGCGCTGCGCATCGCGCTCAACCTGAAGCGCTCCGAGACGCGTGCCGACGCCGCCGCGCGGGAGTCCGTCGAGGCCGCGTTCGGTGAGCAGCTGGGACCGGAGCTAGAGCACCTGCGCTCGCGCTACCGCGAGGCCTTCACGGAGGCCGTGCGCTCCTCGCTGGGGGAGCTTTCCGACCGCGACCGCACCCTCATGCGCCTGTACCACCTGGAGGCGCTGTCACTGGAGGCCATCGCGGCGCTCTACCGCGTGCACCTGTCCACCGTCTCGCGGTGGCTCAGCCGCGCGCGGGAGCAGGTGGCGCAAGACACGACACGGCGGCTGTGCGAACGCCTGGGGGTGAGCGCCGCGTCGGTGGACAGCATCGCCGCGCTGGTGGTGAGCCAGCTGGACTTGAGCCTCACCCGGCTGCTCCGGGAGGGGCCGCCTCGCTGAACAGGCGGCCCTGGACGAACGCCTGCACCGCCTGGATCTGCTGCTGCGTGAAGATGAACCGCGCGTCGCGCTTGTCCGTCTCCTTGGCGCCGCCCGCGATGGCGCGCGGCAGGAAGGGGTACTCGCTGAGCAGCGCCTTCACCGCGACGATGACCTGGCGCTCCAGCACGTGGCCCAGACCGTCCAGCCGGCCACGGGACCGGGTGGGCTTGCCCGCGTTGACGTCCGCCTTCAGCGTGGCGGCCATCCGCGTCAGCTCCTTGGACTTCCCCGTGTCGCGCTGGCCCTCGGCCAAGCGGGTCAGCACGTCCTGGAGGGTGCGCGCAGTGAACATCTGGACGTCGCGGTGCAGGAGGCTCCATCCCACCTGGAACAGCTTCACCAGCTCCTGGCGCTCCAGCAGTTCCGCGGCGTCATCCACGGTGGGGTCCCCCGGGCGGTTGCCGGCGGCGTCGCGCAAGAGCCGCTCCATGCCCAGGTTGCAGACCGCCACCGCCGCGTCCGCGGCCTCCAGCGGACGGAACGTGCGCCCCGCGTAGCTGCATCCGGAGATGAGGACGTTGGCCAGGTAGCTCAGCTCGCGCAGCCGGTCCATGTACGCCTTGGGCTGGCGGTCGCGGACCGCGAGGACGGCCAGCTTGAACAGCGGTTCGGTGTGCGCCGCCCGCGGCGCTCCGGCGGCGAGCAGTGGGTGCTGGGCCGGCTCCTCCAGCACCTCCGCCTCGCGCAGCTCCTGGAGGAACTTCTCCACCTTCTGGGACGGCAGGGCCTGCGTGGGCCCCTTCTCCGCCGCCTCCTTGGCGGCGCGCTCCAGCGACTTGAAGTAGGACCGGGTGACGGGGTCCGTGGCGCGGTTGGCGATGAGCTCCTCCGTGGGCGTGACGCGCGCCAGGTCGAGGAAGCTGGCCGCCGCCGAGGGCGCCACGTAGCCCTCCGCCTCGCGCCGGTCCTCGCGGTCCGCCGCCACGTCCGACTCCAGCATCTCCTCGCTGTCGAGGACGTTGAACAGGCCGCCGTTGTCGTCGATGTACTCCGTGGAGATGTAGCAGCAGCGTTCCAGCACCCGCATCAGGAAGTCATGGTGGTTCTTGTCCAGCTCCACCAGGACCGCGATGAGCGCATCCCAGCCCTGAGGGTCCCTGGCGATGATCTGGTATTCGGCGAACTCCTCATACAGACAGCTCTCCAGCGCCTTGTCCGTCAGGTCATCCTCGTCCGAGCGGCTGTTGCCAGACATCCGCTCCGCCAGCGCGTCGAGGTTGATGACCAGCGCCTGCTTGCAGACGGCCAGGGTGACCAGGTCCTCGTCCAGCTCCGCCAGCTTCTGCGCGGCGAACTCCACCCCGGCCTCCATCATCACCTGGAGCCAGAGGCTGAAGCGCTCCGCGTCGAAGGCCGGGTCCTTGCCGGGCTTCGCGCTGCGCCAGAGGTCGTCGTCGAAGATCTTCTTGAGCTGTTCGGTCGTCGCCAGGGCGACGATCTCCCCGGAGTCCTCCAGGCCGATGTGGTCGATGAGCCTGGACAGCACGGGGGCTTCCAACCCCTGCACGATGCTGACCAACTCCGGCTCCTCCAGGATGCGTGTCAAGAGTTGCCGTGGACGGCTGTTCGACGAGGTCGACAGGGCTTTCGTCATGACGTCCCCCCAATCCATGTGCCTGCACGTTGCCGCAGGCCGGACTTTCGCTGCAAAGGATTTTCCGGCCGGTGTCAGGGCGTCGAAAGGCCCCTTCCGGGCCGACCGAGGAAAGCCTCATGCGCATCCGTCCCTGGCTGTCTGTCGTCACCCTCGCCGCCGCCGTCTCCGCCTGCGAGCCCCACCCGGAGGACCCCGGCTCCGTCCGCACCGAGGTGCAGTGGCCCGGCGAGGACTTCTATCCGGAGGGCATCGCGGCCTCGAAGGACGGGACGCTCTACGCGGGCAGCCTGGGCACGGGTGCCATCGCGCGCGTGAAGCCGGGCGCGCTGGGCGCGGAGGTCTTCGTCCCGGGCCGCCCCTCCTTCGGCGTCTACGGGCTCGAGGTGGATGAGGCTCACGACACGCTCTGGGCCTGCACCTACGACGATCTGCTCCTGCCCGCGCAGCCCTCGTACCTGAACGCATATGCGCTCTCCACGGGGGCCCTGAAGGCCAGCCATGTGATGCCCGGCCAGGAGAGCTTCTGCAACGACGTCACCGTGGATGCCTCGGGCAACGTGTACGTGACGGACTCGTTCGAGAACGTCGTCGTCCGGCTGCCGGTGGGTGGGACGGCGCTCGCCACGTGGTCCTCGGACGCCGCGTACGAGCCCTCCGAGCCGGGCTTCATCACCCTCAATGGCATCGCCTACGACGGTGCGAGCCGGCTCTACGTCGTGAACAGCGACTCGGGCGCGCTGTACGCCATCGACATCCAGCCGGACGGGAGCGCGGCGGCGCCGGTGAACATCCCGGTGACGCCGGCCCTGGAGACGCCGGATGGGATTGAATGGATGGGTTCGGGCCGGCTGTTCGTCGTGGAGAACACGGTGGGACGGGCGTCCCTGGTGACGCTGGGTGAAGGCTCCGGCGCGAAGGAGGTGCTCGCCAACGGCTTCGTGGAGCCGACCGCCGCCGCGATCACCGACGGCGGTGCGTGGGTGCTGGAATCCCAGATGGGGTTCCTCTTCGGCACGCCGGGGACCCCGACCCTGCCCTTCCGCGCGTACCGGGTGGCGGTGCCCCCACTTCTGCCCTGAGCGCGAACGCTCGTAGAATCACGTCCCATCATGTCGGGATGTCCCTCCGAGGAAACGATCCTGGCCTTCGTGGAGGACCGCCTGCTGCCCGAGCAGCGCGGCCTCGCGGAGGCCCACCTGTCCCGCTGCGAGTCCTGCGGGTCGCTGCTCGCGGCCGTCGCGGCGACGTGGCACGCGGAGGGCCGGCTCGCGGAAGCGGCGCCTCCGCCTCGCGCGTTCGCGCCTGGGGAGCAGGTGGGGCCTTACGTCATCGTCGACCATGCGGGCAGTGGCGCGATGGGGGACGTGTACCGGGCCCGGGATGGGCGGCTGGGCCGGGACGTGGCGCTGAAGGTGCTCCCGGCCCGGTTCGCGCGGGATCCGGAGCGCCTGGCGCGGTTCCGGCAGGAGGCACGCGCGGCGGGAGCGCTGTCCCATCCGCACCTGCTCACCCTGTTCGACGTGGGGACGCATGAGGACGTGCCGTACCTCGTCACCGAGTGGCTGGAGGGGGTCACCCTGCGGGCGCGGCTGATGCGGGGGCCGCTGCCGCCGGAGCAGGCGCTGCGGTTGGGCATCCAGCTGGCGCAGGGGCTCGCGGCCGCGCACGCGCGGGGCGTCATCCACCGCGACCTCAAGCCCGCGAACATCTTCCTGTGTGCGAACGGCAGCGCGCGGATCCTCGACTTCGGTCTGGCCCGGCTTACCGAGCGCATCGAGGACGCCGCGCTCACCCAGAGCGGCGCGGTGGTGGGCACCGCCGGGTACATGGCTCCGGAGCAGATCCGCGGTCAGGGCGTGGATGCCCGCGCGGATGTGTTCTCGCTGGGCGCGGTGCTCCATGAGGCCGTGAGCGGACGTGCGCCCTTTGACGGTGACAGCCCGGTGGAGCGGATGAGCGCCGCGCTCCGTGATGCGCCTTCCGTGCTGCCGGGAGAGCTGGGGACGGTGATTGCGCGCTGTCTGGCGAAGGCTCCGGAGGACCGGTTCCAGTCCGCGCAGGACCTGGCGTTCGCGCTGGAGTCCATCGCGTCGCGGGCCTCGCCTCTTGCCGTGCGGCGCATCGCGTTCCCACGCCCTGCCCTGTGGGTGGCCGTGGCGGCCGTGCTGCTGTCCGTGGCCGGTGGGCTCCTGGCGTTCGGACGCATGCACGCGGCTCCGGTGGCGCAAGCGGTGCCGACGTACCGGCCCGTCACGTTCCGGCAGGGGCATGTGCTCAATGCGCGCTTCTCCGCGGATGGCCACACGTTGATTTACGGCGCGGCGTGGGAGGGAGGACGCGCGGAGCTCTACAGCGCTCGCACCGAACGCCCACTGTCCCAGCCGCTGGGACAACACGCGGATGTGCTCGCGACGTCGTCACGGGGCGAGCTGGCGGTGTTGCTGGAGCCCCGGTTCTTCGACGCGGACCATGGCAGCGGGACGTTGGGCTTGATGCCTCTGGCGGGCGGTGCGCCCCGGGCCGTGCTGGATGGCGTGCTGGAGGCGGACTGGGGGCGCGGGGACAGGCCCCTGACGGTGGTGCGCCGCGTGGGCGGGAACTTCCGGCTGGAGCAGCCCCCCGGCACGGTGCGCTTCGAATCCCAGGGGTGGATCAGCCACGCGCGCGTGTCCCCGGACGGCGCACGGATCGCCTTCCTGTTCCACGAGCATCCGAAGGACGACCGTGGCGGTGTCTGGGTCCTGGAGAAGGACGGTCCGCCCCGGGAGCTCTCCTCGGGCTGGGCGAGCATCCGGGGGCTGGCCTGGGCTCCGGACGGAAGCGAGGTGTGGTTCACCGCCTCCCGCACGGGCGCGGACTCGGAGTTGTTCGCGGTCGACCTGCGCGGCACGACGCGCCTCGTGGACCGGATCGCGGGACGCATGGTGCTGCATGACATCTCCAAGGACGGTGCCGTCCTGGTGGACCACCCAGTCATCCGCACGGGGCTCGCGTTCGGGGGCGCGGGGACGGAGCGGGACCTGGCGTGGTCGGACTCGTCGTTCATGACGGACCTGTCCCGCGACGGCCGGACGGTTGTCTTCGCCGAGGGTGGAGAGGTGGAGGGCCCCACCTATGGGGCCTACCTGCGGACCACCGATGGCGCTCCGCCCATCCGGCTGGGAGACGGCATCCCGATGGCGCTGTCTCCGGACGGCAGGCAGGTGCTGACGGTGCGCTACGGCGAGCCGATGCAGTTCCTGCTGCTGCCCACCGGCGCGGGAGAGCCGAAGCCTCTGTCGCTCGCGCCCGTCGCCACGGTGCTCACCGCGCGCTGGTTCCCGGATGGGAAGCGGTTGCTCCTGCGAGCCAACGAGGAGGGCCGCCGCGCCCGCTTGTGGATCTTCGAACCCGGCGCGGGTGCGCCCCGGCCCATCACGGAAGAGGGCTTTGGCTTCGACACGGCCATCTCTCCGGATGGAGCGCGGCTGGCGGCGGTGGATGAGGCGGGAGTCTTGCGTCTGTTCTCACCCGAGGGAGAGGCGTTGGGAGCGGTCCCGGGTTCGTTCACGGGGCAGTGGGTGGTGGGCTGGGACGCGAGCGGAACGGCGCTCTACGTGCGCAGCGTCTCGCTGCCCGTGCAGGTGTCCCGGGTCGACGTGAAGACCGGCACGCGAACGCCGCACCTGACCGTTCCAGCGGGAGGCATCAAGCCGGGCCTCATCTCCGTGATGACGCTGGCGATCTCCGCGGACGGAAAGTTCTACGCATACAGCTACAACGAGGCGCTTTCCCGGCTGTTTCTGGTGGAGGGATTGGCCAGGCCGCACTGGCAGTGACAGGCTGTCATTGCGGTCCAAACCCAACCGGAGGTCGTGATGAAGCTCAAGATGGCGCTGGCGGCGATGGCGGCATGTCTGGGATTCGCGGCGGGATTCAGCAACACCCAGGAGGCAGAGGCGGCGGGCCCCTGTCCGTACTGCATCGACAAGCGCGCCGCCTGCATGCGGTCCGCGACGACGGAGGCGCAGATCGCCGCTTGTGACGACCAGTTCTACGCGTGCCGCGATGTCTGGTGCGAGCGGCACTGAGGCCTTCGCGAAACGCTTCAAGGAGCCGCGCCGCTCCGGACCGTGCCGAGCCGGGCCGCGCGGTTCCCGTCACTTCACTGCGTCAGCTCAGGGGTTCTTCAGGTTCTCGTTCACGAAGTCCCAGTTCACGGAGCAGTGGGTGCTGGGCTTGGACGCGAGCGGACCGGCGCTCTACGTGCGCAGCGTTTCGCTCCCCGTGCAGGTGGCGTGAAGACCGGCGCGCGAACACCACACCTGACCGTTCCGGCGGGGGCATCAAGCCGGGCCTCATCTCCGTGATGACGCTGGCGATCTCCGCGGACAGGCGCTCCTACGCGTACAGCTACAACGAGGCGCTCTCACGGCTGTTCTTCGTGGAGGGGCTGGGCAATGCCTCCACCTCGGAGGGCTCCGGAATGCATCGTTGACGAACGAGCAACTGAAGGCGGCGAGAAAGGTACAATGAGGGGAGTGGATACTAGGAGGGAGCTGCCCATGCTGAAGCCCGTTTCACTGCGCGCCTGGGGAGCCAGGGTTGGCCCCCTTCAAGGACGACAGCGCGCCACCAAGGTCTGGCAACACTTCTACAACCGCACGGAGCATTGGGAATCGCTGGCGAGAGTCGACGTCCAACAGCTTCGGAGCGAAGCCGAAGCATGTGGATGCCCTCCCGTTCCGCCAGACCCTCGGGGCCGGATCCCGACAGACGCACCGGAGTGCCTTGCGCTGCTCGTGCGCCACCATGAGCGGCATTACGGCCCCACCTATCTGCACGAGCTTGGAGACGAAGGGACCCAGGTTGGCAGGCAGAAGACAGACCCTTCCCACCTACTGTGCTGCACACCTCGCGGCGTGCTGATCTCCGTGGGACTGAAGCCTCCTGTGTCCGTCTTGACCGCCTTCCGTCCAGACCCGACGCTCCCGGACTCGTCCAACACCGACGAGGACTTCCACCGCGAGGCCCGGCAACGATGGATCAGGAGTGTCGACATGGCCGCTCCAAGCGCGTGGAAGACGGAAGTCCTTCGTGAACTCGAAGCAGTTTGCCTGAGACCTCCAGGTACCCCGGACGATGCATGGCGTTTGGTATGGGCCATTGGACATGCGCGGGCGCTTCTTTCCTCGGAGCCTGACGTCCGCGAACCGCTCCAGAACGCGGAGGCACTTCTGGCGGCCCACCGTCAGAGGGTCGAGCAAGAGCTGGCTGGGAGGATTCGAGTCGAACCGTTGCTCGCCGGGCTGGAAGCGGCACTGCAAGACGACCTCCCGGAGGAGACTCAGGATCGATTGTTGGCCCTTGAGGACGTGCTGACCGCGTGCGAGGTCCTCGGCTTCCAATCGGAGATTGACCGTGTCCTCTCCGAAGTTTCGCGGCTGTTTGCCCAGCCGTCGCCCAACCTCGCCGGCTTCGACCCAGTCGCCCGGCAACGGCGCGAGTCCTCAGGACCGGCCGCGCGCCGATTCTGGGACACGGTGTCGTCAGCGGCCTCGAAGGTGCCCGCGAACTCCCTTCCTGCGGGCCTGGAGCGCTGGTTCAAGCAACTGGACGCGGTGCGGGCTCGTGCGGAACAGGGCGTCTCTGCATTGATGGAGGCCTTCGATATCCGCACCGCGGAGGTCCACCCTCAGGTTGTCCTGGGGCAGGACCCGACGAGGTTCGACGTGAACGTCGAGGGACAGTGCCCGCCCGATTGGGCCCTCCGGCTGTTCATCGTGGATGCGGCGCACCCTGAGGGAGAACCCCTGCGGGAGGGCGAGGACTATCGCCGCCAGGCAGAGCACTGGCGCTTCGACGGTTGGCAACTTCACGGGCGTGAAGACCACGCGCTTCTCGTCGCCGTCGCAGCTCCGGCCTTGCCGAACGCGCCGCATCTCGTTGGACTCATGTGGGCCATTGAGTCACGGTCGGACGTCCTCGTGACGGAAACCCTGCTCAGCCCACCCAGCGCGCGAACGCCCTGAGCGACCAGGATTGGGTGGCCTGCCGGTCCGCCGCGAGCACCCGCCCTCCCAGGGCGGGACCTTGCTCGGGTGAGCTCAGTCCCAGAAGCGCCTCCGACAGGTCCCCCTGCTTCGCCAGGGCTTCGAGCACGCCAAGGCCCACCTTCCAGGCGGGTTCCAGCAATACGGGCCAGAGTGGCGCGATGACGTTCCGGGCTCCGCCTGCCAGCAGCGCGCCTGCCAGGCCTGATGCCCGGTGCCGCCAAGGCCCCACGCGTCCCGTCTCACAGGAGAGGAGGACGAACGTGGCCCCCGCCACGAGGTGGGGATCCTCCGCCAGCCGCTGCAGGGTCAGGGGCGCCACGGCACCAGTGCGTTCCACCAGCAACAACCGGGCGTCCTCGGGGCCATCCACCTCTCCGTGACACAGCATCATCGCTACATCCACTTCCGCCAACTCACGCAGGAGGTCTTCCGCGGAGGCTGGTCCCTCCACCAGCTCCGGGCAGGGAATGGACAGGGCACGTCCCCACGTTGCGCCCCGGCTCATCCGTACGCGAAGTGGGCCCAGCCCCTGGGCCTGGACGGCCAGGGAAGCCCCCAGTTCCACGGACCCCGGCAGCGCCCGAGGCGAACCTGGGCCCGGGTCCGCCACCGCCAGGAGCGTGCGCCGGGGTCGGGGCGGCGCGGAACGTGTCGTCAGGTCAAGACGCACCGCACAGGTGATGGGGATGCCTGGCCAGAGATCCATGGGCGCAAGCCCCCTCAGTACGTCGGAAGGAACCCAGAGGAGCTGCGAGGGCTTCTGGAGCATCAACCGGCTCAGCGGGTGAATGATGGACCGTCTGGCCCACTCCAGCAGCTCGACATACTCCGGACCAGCGCCTTGCGCGGAGAGCGTTCGTGCCACGGCGTCCGTGTCGTGGGGGGGCACGGCAGGCCCCAGGTTCGCGATGAAGACTCTCGGCTGCTCGTCATCCAGCAGCACGGTGGCCAGCAGCGTTCTTGAGCTGCGCACCAAGGCGACCGCGGCCGAGCCCGGATGCGAGCGCAGCCACTCCCGCGTTCCCTGGAGCCCTGGCGCTCCTCGCAAGAAATCAGGGACGTGTGAGCGCACGGCATCCAGTGCCCGCCGGATGGTGCGTTCGTCTCCAGAACGGCTCGCGGTGAGCCATTCCACCCAGACAGCCGGTGGCAACTTCTCCGGGCGGGAGGTGCGTGCCGCGAGCCGCCGCTGGGCAGCCCCCGTGGCTTTCACCACCCACCCCAGGACAGACTCGGCCTGCTCGTCGGAGAGCACGAAGCCCTGCTCAGCTGTCCGTTCTCCTCCCGACCGCGCCGCGTACCGTTGCGCCAATGCGGCCGCGAGCTCGGCCGCGAGCCGGGCCTCTTCGGCGCCGGTGTTCTCCTTGAACAGCAGATAGGGCCGTGATTCGTCCAGTGCGCTCCAGCCATCCGCGGCGGCCCGCTCGAAGGCGGCTAGGGACGGCGCCACCAATGCGAGTTCCATCAGTAACACCGCGGACTGGAACAGCCGCTCGTGGCTGCCCTGCTTCCTCGCGGCGTCGAATGCACCCCGCAGACGGTTTCGCCCCTGTTCCCAGACCCGACGCATGAAAGCCGGTTCACCGAGGCCTGTTTCCAGCGCACTCACGAGCAACCGGTATGCCCCCCTCCCGATGTTCTCGCACGTCTCCCAATGATGAATGGCATCGCGGTCCAACGTCCGGAACACCAGGGCCCGCTCTGACAAGTCGAGGCCTTCCATCCACTCAATGGGTCGTGTTCCCCAGTGCAACAGGACGTCGGCCAGATTGTGCGCGGTGTAGGCCCGCACATCCTCGGGGGTGTCCGCCCCCAGCGAGTCGTAACGCTGCCGCCAGGATGCGATGGCTTCTTCATGACGGCCGTCGCGAAGCGCCAGGTCCGCCAGACAGATGGTCCGGTAGTTGTCCGCAGTGTGGCGATCCCAAGGCAATGTCAGCCGTGCGCGATCCAGCTTCTCAAATTCGGACCGCGCCTCCAGAAGCAGCACCCGCCCCTTCGACGATGAATCCCGCGTCCCCAATCGAGTCAGCGATACGGCTAGGTCCAGCCGGGCCTGGGCCCGTTGCTCCGGACCTCCGGCGTACTGGACCTTGGCTCTTGCGGCGGCGACCCCCTCCCGCAGGGCTTCGTCGGTGTCTCCAGCACCTCGTGCGGTCCTGAGCTCGGAGAGGTTCACCCGGAGATTCGAGACGACATCTCGCATTCCGACAGCTTCGTACGCGGCGATTGCTTGCTCGTAGAGTTGCTCGGCCTCACGAAGGTGGGCGGAGATGTCTCCATCCGTTCGGTAGCGCGTCGCGCGCGCAAGCACCTGCAGGGCGTGGCGGGCGAGTCCACCGCCCGGTCTGCTGGCGGACAACACCGCGCGGGCCAGTTCGGCGGCGCGCTGGAAATCCCGCACGGGATGACTGGCGTGGTTCACAGGGGCCCAGACATGGCAAAGCTCGAGCTGAAGCTGGAGCCGGACCGCCTCCTCGGGAAGGTGTCGAAGGAGGCGGCCTGCGTCAAGCGCGGCGCCGACCACCTCATCCACTTGAGCCAGGCCTAATGCCGCCAGATGTGACAGCAAGCGGGCACGCCCCACCGCGCTTCCCGGTCGTTCCTTTTCATCGCGGACACCGTTGAGCCGATCCGCCTCGGCGCGAATCGCCCGAGGCGATCGGTCTTCGGCTTGGTGCTGTTGCTCCATGCGTTGACGCATCTCGATCGGGTTCGTCCCCATCCTCCGGGCCATTTCCTCCATCAGCTTCCAGTCCATGGGCTGCAGGATCCGAACCGCAGCGGAGTAAGCACGCCCTGCGGGATGAAACATCAGGGCTTTCACGAGATTGATTTCGTCATCTGGAAGAAGCCCTGAGACGCCATGCTTTGCGCGCTCGGTGTCTTCCAAGAACTCCGGGTGCTGTCGCCCCAGCAGGGTCAGTCGCTCCTTGTACGAGGCATCTTGCGGGCGGAGGCCTACGATCCGGGCCAGGACGCCCACCTGCTCGTGAGCGATCATCTTCAGATACTCGCCTTCTGCGTGACGCTCGGCTTCATCCAGCCGTTCCAGGGCCCTGAGGTGTCGGAGGAGGTCGTCCCCGTCTGACCGTCGCTGCTCGGCCCTCGCCGCCGACAGCAAGGTTTCGACCCGCAGATAACCCGAATCACGTACCGCGAGTGCCCGCTCCAGAAGTTCCAGCGCCCGGGGCACATCTTCGTTCTTCCCGCGCTCCAGCAGCGCATCCGCGGTGACCTTCCACCGCCGGGCGGATTGCTGTGGATCAGAGATGCCCAGGGCCTCTGCTTCCGCGTAGAGCGACAGGGCCCGGTCGACTTCCGGGGCCGGGCCTTTGCGGAGGGCATTTCCCAGCAGGACCAGCACCTGACTGAGGTGCCACGGATCCAGTTGGGAGCGCCGTGCCTCGACCAGTGCCTCCTCGAGAACTGAGCGCGCTTCGCGGAAGCGGCCCTTGCTCATGTACTCAATGCCTTTGTTCAGCTGCGCGTCAACCCGCGCATCAGCGCTTCGGGCGACGGATTGAAGCGCCGCCACCGCCTGGGCGTAGGCTTCGGGATCTCCTCCTTTGTGGAGCGCGACCCTGAGTTGAAGCAGCCCGGCAGAGGGGGTATCCGCCGCGAGGCGATCCACCTTCTCGCGAAGGGCGGCCAGTGGCGCCTCGCGTGGCAACAGACTCACGAGATCCGCCAGTTTCTCCAGGTGTTTGCTTTCTCCATCCAACACGAGGATCCGGTCCAGGACGACGCCCGCCCTGTCTGGCCTGACTTGAATCACCTTGATGGCATGCTCCAGGTCTTCAGGTCCCAGCACCCGCTCCCACCGTGACACGTCACCTTGCGCGAGCGTCACGATCCACGCGGGCTCCAAGTCGAATTGCCCATGATAAGCAGCGGGAACGGTCGTGGGTCGTGGCGGCGGTGTCTCCGGCGTTGCCAGGCAGGCACGAATCCACTGAAGCCTCGACTCCAGCCCCTTCGCCTCGTCACCCAAAGGACTTGTCCCCAGCAACCGTTCAGCGAGCGCGACGCCGTCCGGATGGGTCAACGGTCCTGGCGCAAGAATCCGCCATGCAGCATGACGGCGATTGTCAGCGACCTCCGCTTCTGGCAGCCCTCGCGAGTCCAGGAACCATTCCGCCAACGTCCACGCCGCAGGAGAAGACACCCCCGCGTGGAGGGTGAGTTGGTCCATGCGGATTCCGCAGCGCGTCCGCGTGTTGAAGAGGTCCTCCGCCGATCCCTTCTTCAGGACAGCCGCAGCCTGTTCAGTGTGGCGCCAGGCGCGCTCCAGCAGCCCCGAGTCCCCCCGCGCGCTCCTTCTCAGTGCACGGGCAAGATTCGCACGGACGGAGGGCGAACTCCCATCCGGGCTTTCGAGCAGCGTCTCGAGTTCCTGACAGACACGCAACCGTTCCTCATGGGCATCCGCGGTCAGGAACGCGATGAGTAGCGCCGCCGCGTCCCGACGCACCGTTGGGGCCTCCTGACTGGCCAGTACGGCGCGAAGAAGGTCCCGTGCGGCCTCTCGCTGCCCCTCCGCTTCCAGCAGGACGGCACGAACGCCCGGATCGGGTAGGAGGCGAGGACCCGCCGCCAGCAACTGACGGCGAACGTCCGAAGGCAGCGCCGGAATGTGGAAGGCAATGGACCGTTCGAGCTGTGCGTTGGAATGGCCATCCGTCGGGTGCTGGCCGGCGAGATACTGGCGAATGAATGTGATGAATTCTTCGGAGGGCC
This sequence comes from Corallococcus sp. AB049A, assembly GCF_003668885.1. NCBI lineage: Bacteria > Pseudomonadati > Myxococcota > Myxococcia > Myxococcales > Myxococcaceae > Corallococcus > Corallococcus sp. AB049A. The sequence goes on from NZ_RAWL01000012.1 coordinate 41,221, forward strand.
CTCCTGGCGTGAAGGCAGGATCGAGGCGCATCAATGTCAGCAGAGTCCGGGAGGGCCCTGCCGGCAATCGTGCTTCGGCTGCGCGCAAACGCTCTCGCGCGGCGTCCCATCTTCCCTCGTCGCGGTCGAGCTTGACGAGCGTCCGGGTGGAATCACGGACGGACAACGCGTCCTCCAGCGCGAGGGCATCCTCGAAGACGAGCTCCAACTGATGCCGGGCGTCTCCCCATCGTCCCACGTCGGAGAGGGCTTGCGCTGTTTGAAGACGCAGCACATTCCGATTGATGCCTGGCTTCCTTGGCGCCAGGAGCCGCAATGCGAACTCCAGGTGCGTGAGGGCCTGGGCTGCCTTGCCGTGAAGCCGCAACGCATTCCCAAGGATGGCGTGGACCTGCACCACCTGGAGGTCGCTTGTTCCCGCTGGCATCCGCCGCAGGGACTCCTCCGCCTGATGCACCACGGTGGCCCCTTCCTCGGAAGCGCCTGTGGAGAGAAGCAACTGCGCCAGTGTCGCCCAGCGGTAGGCCTGGGTGGGAATGTCCGCCGTCAGCTCCGCGGCCTGGCGCATGTGGTGGACGGCCCTTTCACGGGCTCCACTCCCGCCGGCAATGCTGCGTCGGTTCTCCAGGTCTCCCAAGGCTTCGTGCAGGTCCGCGATCCCGGCTTCAATCCCAGGCTCGGAACGGACACGCTCCAGGAGCGAATGGAGTCGCGTCAGTCCTCGCGCCAGCGCGTCCAGCGAAGGCGGAGTCCGGCCTGGAAGTGGCCGCCATTCCGCCTGAGCCCGGAGGCATTCTGCTTGGATCTCGCCAAGTGTCAGCCCACAGGCCCGGGCCGCTTCCGAAGCGGCTTCCAGATCCTGGAGCGCGGACTCCAGCAGTGCGGGTTCTCCGTCAGAGAGCGACAGACGGGTGTTCCCACGCTGGAAGTGCAGCTCCGCGGCATGCTGGGGTGAGGGCCCGGCGGCGAGCAGCCGGTCGATAAGACTCAACCGCAGCGCGAACAATTCCGGGCGCCCGAGCTCGTGGAACGCGCGCACCGCGAGGTCACCCAGGACGAAAAGCCAGGGGCCTTCAAGGGATTGACCATCTGCGGATTGAAGCAGGTGAAGGCACAGCACCAGCCGTGGCAAAGGCTCCAGGTCGTGGAGTCCGGTGGTCAGGCTGATGGGAAGCTCCGTCAGCGCCACTCCCGGCGCGCTCTTGAGCGCGGCTTCAAGGGAGTCCGCCGTGACGGCGTGGGGTCCTCCTGCCTTCTGGGCAAGAGTCACTGCAAGTGAAAGCAGGGCCTGAGCATCCAGCGGCGCTCGCGTCATGGCCTGACACGATAGCGCTTTGCCCGCGGGAGAACCGCGCCGCTCCGGACCGTGCCGAGCCGGGCCGCGCGGTTCCCGTCACTTCACTGCGTCAGCTCAGGGGTTCTTCAGGTTCTCGTTCACGAAGTCCCAGTTCACGAGGCTGCCGAGGAAGGTCTCGATGAACTTGGCGCGCAGGTTGCGGTAGTCGATGTAGTAGGCGTGCTCCCAGACGTCGATGGTGAGCAGGGCCTTCTTGCCGTGCTTCATCGGCAGGTCCGCGTTGGGCGTCTTCATGACGGACAGCTTGCCGTTGTCCAGCACCAGCCAGGCCCAGCCGGAGCCGAACTGCGTCATGGCGGCGTCGGAGAACTGCCGCTTGAACTCGTCGTAGGAGCCGAAGTCGCGGTCGATGGCGGCCGCGATGTCACCCGTCGGCTTGCCACCGCCGGCCGGCTTCATGCAGTTCCAGAAGAAGGTGTGGTTCCACACCTGGGCCGCGTTGTTGAACACGGCGCCGTCGCTGCTGAGGATGACTTCCACCAGCGACTTGGCGGCCTCGGGCTTGCCCGCGGTCAGCTCGTTGAGCTTGTTGACGTAGGCCGCGTGGTGCTTGTCGTGGTGGAACTCCAGCGTCTCCGCGCTCATGTGCGGAGCCAGCGCGTCCTTCTTGTAGGGAAGCTCGGGCAGGGTGAAGGGCATCGGGTGCGTCCTTTCTAGGTACAGTGAGGTTCGTCTACTCGTTCGCTACTTCGGGGCGGGCCCTGGTTCCGGATGCGCCGTCAGCGCGCGATACGCCCGGTTCCAGTAGAGCAACGGTTCGCCGTCCACTCCCCGCTGGATGCGCTCCACCCGGCCCACCAGCAACAGGTGATCGCCGTAACGGTGCACATCCAACAGAGTGCACGCCAGACCCACCAGGCTGTCCTGCACGAAGGCGCCTTCGTCGAACACCCGGCCCTCGGCCTCCCCCTTCGCGCAGCGGACCGACACGTCGCGTTGGGTGGTGGACAGCACGCTCACACTGAAGCGGCGGGCGGCCTCCACCCGCTGGAGCGTGCGGGAGGTCTGCTGCAGCGCCAGGACGATCAGCGGAGGTGAGAGGGAGAGCGAACTGAAGGAGCTGACCGTCGTCGCCGCGATCCCGTCCGAGTCCCGGACGGAGACCACCGCCACCCCGCTCGCCCACCGGGACATCGCCTCCCGGAAGTCCAGGGCCGACACCCCTTCAGTACCGCTCTGAGTCATGTGCCGGTCTCTACCACCGGCCCGCCACCCGGTCAGCACTTCCTCCAATCCATTGGCGGAATACCAACGCAGTGGCACCTGCCCTCCAGGCCCGTCCGTGGCCTGGGCCTTGCGCCCTTCCGTATGCTGGCCGGCTGGAGGCGCCCATGGATCCGTTGTGGGGGGAGACGCTGAGGCGTCTGGATGCGCTGCTCGTCCAGGTGTGTGACCTGGAGGAGGCCCGCGCGGCGAAGCTCCGGGGAGAGCAGGAGGGGGGCTGGGATGCGGTGCGCAGCACCGTGCGCCCCTCCACTTCGGAGCTGGCCTTCAGCACGGTGCTTCCTGAGACGCCGCTGCTGGGCGCTTCGCCTCCCCTTCCCTTCGCCCGGCTGCGGGCCTCGCTGGGCCTGGACTGCGTGGAGGAGGAGGCGCTGCTGGTCCTGCTCGCGACGTGGCTGGAGCCGCGCTATGGGCGCCTGTTCGCCGTGCTCCAGGATGAGGCCGCGCAGGGCTGGAACGTGGAGCGGTTGCTCTTCACCGTCCTGGGCCGCACGCCGGCCCGCTCGCGGCGCTTGCTGGCGTCGCTGACCGACAGCGGGCTGCTCGTGGGCGGCGGCCTGGTGCAGACGGGCGCCGGCGCCTTTCCTCCCATGCTCCGGCCCGTGGACCTGGCTCCGGAGGTCCGCGAAGCGCTTCTGGAGCTGCCCCGTCCCTCCGTGCTGGGGGACATTGCCCTGGAATGGCATGGGACGGAGGCGCTGCCCTCTTCCGAGCGCGCATTCGCTGTCGTGCATGGCGAGGGAGAACGGCTTCGCGTGGCGCTGGAGCTTGCCTCCGAGGCCCGTGTGCCGCTGCTCGTCGCCCGGTGGGCGGGGGCTCCGGAGCCGGTGTCCATGGCGCGGGCGCTGTGGCGACTGGCGTCCGTGCGCGGCGCGATGCTGGCCGTGGACCTGTCCGGCGGTGAGCCGGGGCTCGCGCTCTCCGTCACGGAGACGCTGTCCGGGTTGTGCCAGCGGTTCGGTGGCCGGGCGTTGGTGCTCGCGGACTCCGCGCAGCCTGTCGCCGTGCCGCACCACCTGGCCCCCGCGCCGGGCTTCGTCCAGCGGCGGGCCCTCTGGATGGAGGAGGCTCGCTCCCGGGGGCTGTCCTTGTCGGAGGCGGACGCGGGGCGGCTGGCGTCGGGGTTCCGGGGCGGCGTCCAGGAGATCCGCCGCGCGTTCGACTCGGCTCCGGACGGTGACGTGGAGTCGCTTCGTGCCGCGGCGTCGCGGTTCGTCCAGGTGCCGCTGCGCCATGGCTACCGGCTGGAGACGTCACGCACGTTCGCGGACCTCGTGGTGCGGGACACCACCCGCGCGGCCCTGGAACGCCTGCTGTTCTACGTGGCGCAGCGCGACCGCGTCGCCGAGGAGCGGGGCCTGTCGCGCCGCTTCCGGCTGCACACTGGGCCAGTGGCCCTGTTCTCCGGACGCTCCGGCACCGGCAAGACATTGGCCGCGGAGGTCATCGCCCATGCGGTGGGCCGGCCGCTGTACGTCGTCGACCTGTCGCGGCTCGTCAGCAAGTACGTGGGCGAGACGGAGAAGAACATCGACGAGGTGCTGTCCCACGGCGAGCGCGCGGGCGCCGTGCTGTTCTTCGACGAGGCGGACTCGCTGTTCTCCGCGCGCACGGAGGTCAGCAACGCGAATGACCGCTTCGCCAACCTGGAGGTCGGCTTCCTCCTCCAGCGCATCGAGCGGCACGACGGGTTGATCATCCTCGCCACCAACCTGCAGACCGCCATCGACGAAGCGTTCCTGCGCCGCTTCCACGCGCGCATCGAGTTCCCCTTCCCCGAGGTCGATGAGCGCCGCCGCATCTGGGAGCTGATGCTTCCGGAGGGCGTGCCTCGCACGGGGACGCTCGACCTGGTGGGCCTGGCGCAGCGCCACCGGCTGGCGGGCGGCGACATCCGCAACGCCGCGCTCAAGGCCATCTTCCTCGCCGAACAAGCCGGTGCTCCCCTGTCCCAGGAGCACCTGGAGCGCGCCGTCGCCTTGGAGCTGTATGAGCTGGGCCGGCTCTCCCGGCGCCCGGAGGCGGATGCCCCCTCCGACTCGGGCACGCGCCTGCGCCGCGTGGCGGAGGTGTTCCAGGAGGCACTGGACTCGCAGCTCCGGCAACACTTCCTCAAGGAGGTCCACATCCTCCACGGCTCCCCTACCCGGGAGGCACTGGCGGGGAAGCGGCCCGCCGTGTCGCTCGCGCTCTACCGGCTCGCCGTCACGCAGCATGGTGCCCTGCGGTTGGGGATCATCGTCTCCGCGTGGTCACACCGCGCGGAGGAGGAACACGAGCTGCTGGGTGTCCTGCATGGGATTCTTTCGCGTGGACTTCCGCACGAGCTGGATGGCCGCAAGCTCACACCTCGCGTCCAGGAGAGTTACGACTTCGACCTGCTCCATCGCTTCTGGAGCAGTCATGGACATCCCATCCGCGCCTCCCTGGTCCTGGATGTGGAGATGACCTAGCGTCCCCTTCACTGATGGTGCGGGGGGGACCGTGCGCATCCGTGACCAGGGCTCGAAGGCCTCCGCCAAGGCCATGCTCCGGAAGAGCTCCGGACGCACTCCCTCGTCCTCTTCGGCCCTTCCCCGTGCGCCCGGCGTCGTGCCCCGGGGCCCGTCCTCGTCGAATCCGGCTCGCGAGCTGGCGTCCCGGCTCGCGTCGCTGAGGGGTGCGCCTCCTGCCCTCCATGGGTCCGTGCTTCGCGATGCGGCGCGCGACCTGGAGCGCCGTTGGAGTGACCCGGCGTGGCGGACGGTGGGCGGTCCCCGCTCGTACCTCTTCGAGCCGTGCCCCGTGCACCCGCCCGAGGTCTCGCTGCTCTCCGCGCCCGGCTCCGTCGCGGCGGAGCTGGGCATCCACGGGCTGTCACCGCAGGTGAACACCGGGCTCGCGCAGGCGGCGGGTGCGTCCCAGCCCGCGACGCTCGCGCAGCAGGAGGAGGATGCCCGGCAGCGTGAAGCGGCGCGCATGGCCGTCCTGCCGCCGGGCTCCGCGGATCAGCTCGGAGACACCGCCGCGCGCCTCGCCGAGGCCCGTGCTTCCGACCTCTCTCCGCCCACGGAGGAGCACACGTCCGAAGCGGCGGGACTCGGGGGCAGCACGTCCCCCTCGCCCGATGGGACAACCCTCGATGCGCCCGTCGCGGGCGGTGAAGCGGCCACGCCGGATCAGACTCCTGAGCCCGCCGCCGTTCCTGCTGGAGCGGCTCCCGGTGGCATGGACGACGCCGCGCGCATCGACACGGTGAGGTCCACGCTGTCGGGCCAGAGTGACGTGCGCATCGCCATCCGTCCCGCGGGAGCCGGCGTCACGGCCGCGAAGCCTCCTCCCATCCAGACGGAGGCCACGGCCGACACGGGCCTTCCCGGGGAACGGCCCGCGCCTTCCGTCCCCGCGCTCCCGGGCGTGAAGGACTGGCAGACGCAGCTGGCCGCGGCCCATGCGCAGGGCGTCCAGGGCATCCAACACGGGCTTGAGACCGCGCCGGATCCGACCGGCGCCATCACGCCCGTGGAGCCC